>JAFGGR010000149.1 GCA_016930475.1 Clostridiales bacterium
TCCTCGACCCGCATCCGGCGCGGGGCCCTCCGCGGGGCATTCATGGCCTGCGGAACCGCCGCAGACCCCCGGCGCGCCTACCAAATTGAATTGCATGTCAAGGATCCCGTCTATGCCCATGCACTGATGCTTCTCCTACATGCCGAGGATATTGAGCCGAGTCTTCTTTTCCGAAACGGCCGCAACATCCTCTACTTCAAGGAGGGCGCGCAAATCGCCGATTTTCTGGCGATGATCGGCGCGCACATCTCCCTTCTTCATTTCGAAAATGTTCGGACCGATAAAGAGATCCGAAACCAGGTCAACCGCATGGTCAATTGTGATACCGCCAATGCCCTTCGCCAAGCTGAGGCAGGAGCACGCCGCGGCGAACGCCTCAGAGTTCTCCTTATGGACGAGGGTGCCGCGCGCCTTCCCCAAGAGCTCAAAGATGCCGCCGAGGTGCTCATCAATAACCCGGGTCTATCGATCAAGGAGCTCGGCGAAATGATGGACCCGCCGATCACAAAATCCGGCATGCACCATCGCCTGCGCAAGCTCGAAAAGCTCGCGGAGGAGATGGAAGGGTGAGGGATCGGACAAGTCGGGAATCGCATTGTTTGAATCAAGGAGAATCGGCATTCCCGATTTTCGCGTGATTCCGTTGTTCCGGTTTGACTCCATCAAATCAATCTGGAGATTATCGGACTCATATGGTAGTATAAACGCGGTATGTTTAGTAACGCGGAGGAAAAATCATGAGACAATCCCCATATGTCCGGTATGACAATCAATTCCATCAACCACGCAGGAGAAAGCCGGATTATGCGCTTCGATTTATGGTCGGACTCACGGTGGTCCTGCTTGTTGCCGTTGTGGCATTGGGTATATCGACAATACTGAAGAAGCCACCGAAAGAGTCCGGAGTACAGTCGTCGTTGACCGGTACGAGTGACGCTTTGAGCGAAACAACCGTTTCGGGTGGTATCAGTATCGCGACACCCACGCCTCCGCAGGTCGCGGAGAAGATGGCATATCACAACCCGGTGCTTTTTCCCGCCACCGCACAAATGAAGGCGGTCATCGGTCAGCCATCCGCGGAGCTGATCCCTTCTACCAAAATCAACAGCCAAGTAGTTTTTTCCGCCGACACCGAGATCGCGCAATATGCGCGGGATCCGGCAGTCCGCTTTACCGATCCTTTGAATTACCAGACCGTGCCCGGCATCTTAACTTTTCGCGGCAATAATTTTCGCAACTGTGCCTCCTGGGGAACGGTGACGGTCGAGGAGGGTGCTCTGGAGCAGGTATGGGAGTACAACAGGCTCGGATCAATGAGCGGTTGGGGCGGTACCGCATGGACCGGTCAGCCCCTCGCCGTTCAATGGGATTATGAATTGCAGCAGAAGATGAATATGTATCCCGATAAGCGTCTGAAGCAGGGATTGACCGAGGTGATCCAGGCGGCGCTCGATGGAAAGATCCATTTTTTCGATATCGATGACGGAATGCCGACACGAGATCCGATCGTCATCGGAGCGTCGGTTAAGGGGACCCCGTCTCTCGATCCGCGCGGCTATCCGCTGATTTATGTGGGACAAGGCTTGGATAATGAAGCAGAGAAAAAGATGGGCTTCCGTATATACAGTCTGATCGACGGAACGCTCCTGCACTTCCAGAGCTGTAAGGACTCCCGCGCGCCCCGCAATTGGTACGGCAGCGACTCCTCCCCGATCATAAACGCCGAAACGGATACGCTGATTTACCCGAGCGAGAACGGATTGATCTATTCGTTAAAATTGAACACTTTTTACGAAAAGGAATCGGGCAGGATCACCGTTTCTCCCGAGACGATCGTCTACCGTTATCTGGCAAACAACTTGTCGGGTGTCTCCTACGGTATAGAGAGCTCACTGGCCGTGTACGATCACTACGGTTATTTTTCGGATAATTCCGGCAACCTTTGTTGCTTGGATCTGAATACGTTCCAGATGGTTTGGGTAAAGAACTTGCGGGACGATTCGGACGTGACATCGGCGCTCGAGGAAGATAACGGTAGAGTGTATCTCTATATCGGCACGGAGGTCGACTGGCAAAAGAATGAACTGGACTATATGGGTGCTTCATATACGTACAAGATCGACGCGATGACCGGTGAAGAGGTTTGGCAGACTTCCCAGTCCTGTTGGACGCACAACGAGAGCGACCCCAACGGTGACATCAACGGCGGGATGCTCGGAACCCCGGTCATCGGGAAGAAGAATATTTCGGACCTGGTCATTTTCTCGTATTGCCAGACGAAGGGTCTCGGCAGCGGGAATCGGCTGGTCGCGTACAGCAAATTGACCGGAGAGCAGGTTTGGGCGTATGAGATGAATATGTACTCGTGGAGCTCACCGGTCGATTGCTATGACGCGGAAGGAAACGCGTACATCGTGATGTGCGACAGCCTCGGTCAGGTGCATTTGGTCAACGGTCAGAACGGCGAGCGAATCACCTATTTGCAGACGATCATCAACAAGGGATCAGGCAACGAGATCACGACCGGATCGAACATGGAATCCTCTCCGATCGTATTCGGCAACATGATCGTCATCGGATCCAGATCGAGTTCCGTGTTCGGGATTCTCATCAAGTAAGCGGTATAATATGAACGTTAACTCGGATCATTGGCCGGAGGTTGATCGGACGGTATGAAAGATTATTCGGATATCATTCGAATCGAAGCAGAACTTTTCGGGTATCGAAAAGCTTGCATTCGCGCCATCATTTATCTGGATCGCAGGCTGATCGCATGGAATGACAGTCTGCAGTGGAATAACAACTTTCTCCGCTCACTGACACCCGATTGCATCGAAAAAATTTACGGTCAGATCGCAAAAACCGGACTTTTGTCCTGGAACGGAAATTACCCGGAGTCGGTGAGCCCGCCGGGATCCGTAGCGCCCGAGCAATGGGCGGTAAACGTTACTTTTAGTGACGGGACGATATTCCGGAGCACCGGATCCAAGAGCTTTCCGCTGCAATGGCGGGAGTTCCGCGATATGATCGAATGCGCGGCCCGTGTCCCTTTCCGTCTCCGCTGACGTGCATTGCGGAAGAGGTGAGACCGGCCTTTGAGTTTTCAGCCTCGCTCATTTCTGTTACAATGATTGATAATTTCTGGTTGGGAGGATGGATGCGTGGATTATCTGGAAGGTCTGTTTCTGGGAGTCCAGTGGAGTGACACTGATTTTGGAAACAGACGGCATGTCAGTTCTCTGGCGTTGTACGGTGTATTGGTCAATGCCATCATTCTTCTCAATTATTTAACGGGTAAACTGTCAGCGCTGATCGAGGGGAGTTTCACGGTCAAACTGGTGTTTTTCATGATCCTCTTCGTCGCTTGTCCGTTTATTTGTTTTCGCTATTACCGATTCCCGATATGGGTGAAGATACCGATCCTTATGGTTCAGGCACTGAAGCAGGCACTTCTGACATTGATCATGATCTCGTGGGCAAGGCCGAGACTGACCATGGCTCCCGGAGATCTCAAGGATTCACTGATCGACTATCTCAACAATACGCTCGAAACCCATACGCTCCGATACGAGGAATCGGCCGGAACGTTTGCGACAGTACTCGGCGTCATCAGCGGAGGAGTGTACATCGTTTTCGTGTTTTTAGCGGCGATCGTTCTGGCGCTGGTGGTTCCGGGGATCGTTTTCGTTCTTGTCCGAATGCTGCAGTTCGGCTATGACAAAATCATCGCCAAGTTTATTTTGGCCGATCATATCGACCGTTAAGGAGGTTTTCCTTGGCCGATCTTTCCGAAAGACTTGTTTTATCCACACAGGATCTGGAGATGCAACTGGGAGTCAATAAACTCCCATTGTTTATCCATGAAGCGGAGGAAAACTTTCTGGAGATGACCGGAAAGATCGTCGATCATATCGCGGAGCATCCCCGCGTTCGAGCGGTCTTCATTTCAGGGCCGACATCTTCGGGCAAGACTACGTTTACCGATCGAATGGCGGCGGGCCTGAGAGCCCGCGGGCGAAATGCGTGCCGTTTATCTCTGGACAACTACTATGATGTCGTCCGGCCGATTTTCGACGAGGACGGGCGTCCGGACTACGAGTCGATTTATACGATCGATACGGTCATGGCAGGAGAAAACATCCGCGATCTCCTGCGCAATCGACCGGTCGTGATCCCGCACTTCAATTTTCGGACTCGCAAAAGGGAAATGGGGCCTCCCGAATCCGCATTTTCCCTGGGTCTCGACGGTATTGTACTCGTTGAGGGACTTCACGGATTAGCGGAGAATATCGCCGGGGTCCTGCCGCGCGAGGAGTGGGTCGGTGTGTTTTTGATGCCGCACGGAGCGATCGTCGCCGACAAGACGATTTTTCGAAGCGATGATTTTCGAATGCTGCGAAGAGTGGTCCGCGACAAGCGGCACCGGGGGGCACACGCACTCGCGACCATCGACTATTGGCCGATGATCTCGGGTTCCGAGAAGCTCTACTTCGACGATTATTTAGCGAAGGCGGATTTTTACGTCAACACGATCCTTGCGTACGAATCGCTCGTTATTGCGCCGGTAGCGGCGGCGGATATTCTGGAAGCCCTTCAGCAGTATAGGGAGGGGACGATCGCTCCGTCGGTTTTCATGGAGCGCACTGTTCCGAAAAAAGCTTTTGCCGACCTTAATCGGGCGATCGACCGCGCCGAGGAATTGATTCGGGACCTGGGGCGGATCCCGGAGGTGGATTCTAAAATCGTTCCGGATCACTCGATCCTTCAGGAGTTTATCGGCGAATTATAAAGTGGCGCGGCCGCTTCTGCCGCCCGAAAAGCCAGAGACGAGAGAAGTCTCCTCCGTTTATGATTGTCCCGTGCTTTTCGAAAGCATCGCCTTCTTGACATCTTCGTACAGACTTGCATAATCAGATTGAGAAAGGGGCTTCGTACCATTATGCCAATTCGAATCCAAAACAATCTTCCTGCGACCGAGGTCCTTGAGCGCGAGCATATATTTGTTATGCCCGAAGACCGGGCGTTTCGCCAGGATATCCGGCCGATCCGGATATTGATCCTCAATCTCATGCCCAACAAGATCGCGACAGAAACACAGCTTCTTCGGGCGCTGTCGAACTCGCCGCTTCAAATCGACATCGACTTGATGTATACATCGTCCTATATGCCCAAGAATACGGCCGTCGAGCATTTGTTGAAGTTTTATGAGACATTCGACGATATTCGGAACCGGTTTTACGACGGAATGATCATCACGGGGGCTCCGGTCGAGCA
>JAFGGR010000150.1 GCA_016930475.1 Clostridiales bacterium
GCTTGCGCGGTCGAGATGATCCATACCTATTCTTTGATCCATGATGATGTGCCCTGTATGGACAATGATACGATGAGGCGCGGTCGACCGACCTGTCATGTGGAATTTTCAGAGGCGACGGCGTTATTGGCCGGCGACGCACTCTTAAACGGAGCCTACGAATTGATTTTCGAGCAATGCGCAAGCGAAGGCCGGGGAAACGGACGGGCGGGCGCATACCTCGCTGAATGTGCGGGTATTCGCGGTATGATCGGAGGACAGTCGGAAGACATATCCTCTGACGCGAGGGAAACGACCGCGGACAGCCTTTATTCATTACACCGCAAAAAAACCGGCGCGCTGATCAAAGCTTCGGTCATGATCCCTTTTTTGTTGGGTGAAGAGGAGACCCTTCCGCTTAATGTGGGTGAAGCGTTAAACTCCTATGCCGAGCACCTCGGACTCTCTTTTCAAATCAAGGATGATCTGTTGGACGTTTCTTCGACCAGCGAAAAGATGGGAAAAACCGTAGGTAAGGACGCGAGGTCCGGGAAGGCGACATTTGTCACGCTTTTCGGGTATCAAGAGGCCGAACGATTATTTGAGAAAGAGACGAGTAGTACCCTCGGAACATTGGATAAACTGAGCAAATTGGGGTACAATACGGATTTGATCGTCGCATTGACGAAGTCCATTAACGAAAGAGAGAAATAGATTTAAAAATGGGCGATATTATCAACCGAATAACCGATCCGTCGATGATCGCCGCCCTTTCCGAATCGGAGAAGACGGCACTTGCCGCGGAGATCAGGGAATCGATCATTACGAATGTTTCCCAAAACGGAGGTCACCTGTCATCGAATCTCGGTGTCGTTGATTTAACGATCGCCTTGATGTCCTGCTTTCATCCGCCTGAAGATCAGATCGTTTTCGATGTCGGTCACCAGTGTTATGCCTATAAAATTCTGACCGGTCGATCGGAAAGTTTTTGTTCCTTGAGACAGAAGGATGGAATATCCGGCTTCCCTAATCGTACCGAGAGTGATTACGACTGCTTCGGGACCGGCCACAGCAGTACTTCCATCTCTGCGGCACTCGGACTGCTTCGCGCCAAAAAGCTCACCGGCGAAAAAGGCAGGGTAGTCGCCGTGATCGGCGACGGCGCACTTTCGGGCGGAATGGCGTACGAAGCACTAAACGATGTCGGGCAATACGGAGAGAACCTGATCGTTATTCTCAACGATAATCAAATGTCGATCGACAAGAATGTCGGCGCGATCTCCAGACATCTCGATGCGATACGGTCAACATCGGGCTACCTTCGCGCCAAAAATCGAACGGAGAGAATCTTGAATCGCATCCCGGTATTGGGGAAGTTGATTTATCGTTTCATGTTATTTTTTAAAGATTCGATCCGAATGGTCGTCCACCGGAAGAATCCCGTTATTTTCGAAAATCTGGGATTTCGCTATTACGGGCCGTTCGACGGACATGATATCGGGACGATGATCAAGAAGATCCAAACCGTTCAGAGTATTGAAGAGCCGGTCCTGATACACATTTGCACGCGCAAAGGAAAGGGTTATGAATACGCCGAAGAACTACCCGACCAGTATCACGGCGTTGCTCCGTTCAATATCGAGATCGGTTTTAATAACGGTGGCTCATCGTCTTTTACCACTGCTTTTTCGGAAAGTGTCGTTCGGATCGCCGAACAAAACGATCGGGTTGCCGCCATTTCTGCCGGAATGATGTCCAGCTCGGGACTGGACACTTTCCGGAACCGTTTCCCGACCCGGTTTTTCGATGTCGGGATCGCAGAGGAGCATGCGGTGACCTTGGCTGCGGGATTGGCCGCAAACGGCATCGTTCCGGTATTGGTTTTGTATTCTACCTTCCTCCAGCGCGGCTACGATCAAGTTCTTCATGATATTTGTCTTCAAAACCTGCACGCGGTCATTGCGATCGACCGTGCCGGCATCGTCGGTGCGGACGGTCCGACGCACCAGGGCGTATATGACATTGCCATGCTGTATCCGATGCCCAACATTGAGATCCTCGCTCCGAGAGATTACGAGGACCTTCATACTATGTTGGACTATGCGGTGAACCGTGCCGGAGGACCGGTCGCGATCCGTTATCCCAGAGCGAACGAGAATAAGATCCAGGGAGTCGAAAATCCCTCCGACACGGAAAGTCAGTATTTGTGTCACGGGAGCGATGTTGTGATTTTCGCCGCCGGTTCCATGACCCCGGAAGCATACGATGCTGCAGGGATCCTAAAAAAAGAGGGCATCTCGTGCGACCTGATCGATCTCAGAAAGCTCAAGCCGATCAATGAGACGCTTATCGTTGAGTCATCCCGGGATAAGCGGCTTATCGTTTGCTGTGAAGAGGGAGTTTCTTCCGGCGGTGTCGCTTCTCAAATCGCACAATTATTGTTGTCTCGTTCATGGGCGGGCAAGCTTCTTTCCGTCTCGGTCAGCCCCGAAAAGTTGGCCATCGGTTCGCGAAAAGAGGTTTTGAGGCTTCAAGGATTGGACTCCGCTTCGATCGTCGAAAGCATACGCGCCGCTTTGAAAGAGTGAGTCTTTCAATCGGACATTGATTCTTCGAATATATAATGATGAATTTTTAACCCCGTATATGTATAATTACGATAAGTGAGCCGATGATCGGGGAGATGAGGATTTCGTTTATGCGTTTTGGCATTATTTCCAATCAGGACAAAGACCCTCAGTACGCTTTTGCGCGATACGCCGCTTCTAAGATCAAAGAGATGGGAAGCCAGGCTGTTATTGATGATTATTACGCGAATTCTGATTTGGCGCGCGATCCAAACACCGAGGTCGCGACCTATGATGACTGCGACTTGATTTTTTGCCTCGGCGGGGACGGGACTTTTCTGTCTGCTGTTCACGATCATTTTCTCAAAGATGTCCCGATGATCGGAGTGAATTTAGGCAGTATCGGATTTTTGGCCGAGATCCAGCCCGAGGAATTCGACGAGTATTTGACGCGAATTCTCAATAACGAATACCGGATCGAGAAGAGGCTTCAGCTGGAGGCATCGGTGATTCGAGAGGACGGGTCCGTGAAGGGTACCGGGATTTGCCTGAACGACGCAGTTGTTGCGCGCGGACAGAATCTTCATGTATTCACCCTCGATCTTTTTATCGACAAGGACTATGTGGAACGATTATCCGGTGATGGTGTAATCATATCGACGCCGACCGGATCGACGGCGTATTCGCTTGCCGCCGGAGGACCGATCATCAAGCCGGACATGCACGCGGTTCTGGTGACTCCGATATGTCCGCATACCTTACACAGCCGCTGTTATGTGGTGAATGAGGACAGCCGCATCGAGATCCATCTGAAGAACTTTACAGAGCCGCCGATCCTGTGCTTTGACGGGCGTAATGAAATTGCTTTGGATTCCATGGATCGCATCATCATCACCAAGTCGCGGCATCCGATGAAGGTCGTTCGGGTCGGACACTCGAATTACTACCAGACCATCCGAAAGAAGATCAGGGCGAGAGGGAGTTTTTATGAAGATGGCGAAAAATGAACGTCAGGAAAGCATTTTGCGACTAATTCGCAATGCCGAGATCGCTACGCAAGAGGAACTCGTCAGTGAACTTCAATCCCGGGGATTGGCGGTCACACAGGCTACCGTTTCACGTGACATCAAGGATCTGGGGATCATTAAGGTGACTCTTCCGTCCGGTGGCTCCAAGTACTCCGTATTGGACAGAACCGGAAACGTCGCGCCCGGTCGCCTGCTGTCCGTTTTTTCGCAGTCGGTCATCAGCAGTGAACCGGCAATGCATTTAGTTGTTATTCATACGCTGCCGGGCATGGCCCAAGCTGCGGCTTCCGCGTTGGATTCCATTCATTTGCAGGATGTGGTCGGAACGATAGCGGGTGACGACACCGTTTTTGTCGCTACTCCAAGCCCGGAGTGTGCCGTTGCGCTCTGTCAGACGATCAGGGACATGAACTTCGGATCGCAACAGGAGTAACGCGAAAATGCTGATCAGATTGAGCATTTCCGGATTCGCCCTGATCGACTCTTTGGACTTTGAGCCGGGAGTCGGTCTTAACGTGATCACCGGTGAAACAGGTGCCGGAAAATCTCTTCTCATCGATGCCATCGGTGCGTTGATCGGAAATCGAATCGGCAAGGAAAGTGTTCGCACGGGCAGTGAGAAAGCGACCGTTGAGGGTGTTTTCGATCATATCACTGATGTGATCATGCCTGTTGAACTGGAAGAGTTCGGGATCCCTCCCGACGAGGAAGATCTGCTTTTTGTTTCCAGAGAGATTCATATTGCAGGCAGAAACATCGTTCGCATCAACGGTACACTTGTGCCCTTATTTGTATTGAAAGCGATCGGTCCAAGGCTTTTGGACATCCATGGTCAACATGAACAGCAAAGCATCTTCCAGGTGTCTAAGCATATTGAATTACTCGATCGATTTGCCGGCGAGAAAATGCGCCTTGCGATTGAGGATTACACGATTGTACTTTCCGAATATAAGGGCTGTTTGGATGAGGTTTCCCGACTCGGAACCGACCCTCAGGCGCGTGCGCGAAGGGCGGAGCTCCTTCGATATCAAATCGATGAATTAGAAGCGGCCGGATTTCGACCCGGTGAAGAAGAGGTGCTTTTCGAACGGAAGAGGACGATCGCCGGAATCGAAAAAGCCCGTTCCGATGTTGCCGAATTGGAGCGGATATTTGCATCTGATGATGCCATGTCTCCGGTAAACCGTTTACATGAGGCAGATGAACGGATCCGCCAGTTATCTTCGATCCGGGACGCATACCGTCCGGTCGCGGATCGCATGAAGAGTTTGATGATGGAGTTAGAAGCCGTTTCGGAAGACCTTTCATCGATCAACCGCGATCTTGAAGATTGCGACTATTCCTTGCGGGATATTGAAGAGCGACTGGACCTGTTGTTTCGATTTAAGAGCAAGTACGGGCATACCGCCGAAGAGATCGACCTTTATTTGGTTCGAGCCAGGCGGGAGCTTGAAGAACTCTCTATGTCCGAAGATCGAATGAAAGAACTCCATGTTATTCGTGTTGCGCTCGAGAAGAAGCTTCTGGCTAAGGCGATGATCATCAGAGGGATCCGTGAGGAGGCAGCCCGGAATCTCTCTGACGAGATTGTACGCGAACTGGCGGAATTGGGAATGCCCGGAGCCGTTTTCGGTGTTTCGATGAGCGAAAGACCCAAGAGTCGTTTCTTTTCGAGAAATGGTTGCGATGAGATTGCATTTATGTTCACAGCAAATCGGGGAGAACCGGAAAAACCATTGGAGAAGATCGCTTCGGGAGGAGAGGCCTCCCGGATTATGCTTGCGATCAAGACCATTCTTGCCCAGGCGGATGACACTCAGTCGCTGATTTTCGATGAGATCGATTCCGGAGTATCCGGAAAAACGTCATCGGCGGTCGCAGCAAGGATGAAGAAACTGGCACGCTATAAGCAAGTCTTATGTGTTACCCATCTGGCGCAAATCGCCGCCGCGGCAGACTCTAATTACTTCATTTCCAAAGAATACAGGGAAGAACGGACACAGACGATTCTGATTTCTCTCGATGTTGAGGGCAAGCGGCGAGAGGTCGCCCGATTGCTTTCCGGAGAAGCTGATACTCAGTCACTAAATCTTTCGGAGCACTTGATTTCCCGTCAGGAAAATTCTTAGTGCCGTGTTTGACCGCCTCGGTCTGTGATCAATCGAAGCATATCCGCAGGAAGTGCACTGTGAAAGATCATGCATTCCTGCGTGACCGGATGAATGAAAGAGAGAACGGAAGCGTGAAGCGCTTGTCGTTCAATGCGTTCATCACGAGATCGCAGGATCGGGTCAGGATCGGGAAAATCTCTTGACAGCGGCCCGTAAAGTCCGTCGCCGACGATCGGGTGTCCCAGATGGCATGAATGAACACGAATCTGGTGGCATCGCCCGGTTTCAAGAATAAAACGTACCATTGAAATATCGATATCATCGTTTACAAGCAGGGTGTTATAGCGAGTGATCGACTTTTTCCCGTCTTCTCGGACGATGCGAGTGATGATTGAAGTATCGGAGCGTCCGGTTGGCAGGTCGATCACCCCCGAAGTGGGACTGAAGCACCCATGAACGATACCGATATACTCTTTGTGCATGGTTCGTTCAGTGATCTGATTATGTGCATAACCGTTCTTGGCCACGACGATCACACCTGTCGTGTCCCGATCCAGACGTATGACCGGATGCAGACGAACATCGGACAGTCGCTGGATCAAGGAGTCGTCCATATGCTGCCAAGAAGGGTGTGTGACAAGGTCGGCCGGTTTTTCACAGACAATGACCCAATCATCTTCATAGTAAATCTGAATGCCACAATCCGGACGGGACGCGGGGGATCGCTCATCGTCCAAGATCGCTTCAATGGAGTCTCCCTCGAAAACCGGGTCCTTCATCCTGGACGCGACACCGTTTACGAGCAAACGACCATACAAACGAATTTTCTTAATGATCAGACCGGACATGTTCATCCTGCGAGACAAAACCTCGTAGGCGGGCACGCCGTGATCGTCGAGGGATATTCGTAATTTGAGTTTCATCGATCATCGCCTCTCATAAAGGTGTCATTATTCTATCACAAGCTTCCGGAGACCGCATCGAACAGCAAAACTGCGATATTTCGGGAATTTTTGCGAGATATCTCATTTGATGCATTCAAAACGGGCGTAATTATAGTATTTATTCACTTTGAAGACCAAAACAGTTGACATTTGGGAGTGCGAATCATTACAATAAACTAAGTGCAAATCACAAATTCGTACTATATATTCTGAAACTTGAAAATATAATATTGGGGGTGAGTACCATAGTAGATTGGTATTTTTTAGCAATCGCTGCCACCGTCGGTCTGATTATCGGTGCGCTTGCTGTTGTTTTTTACTATCGCAAAGGATTTTCAGCGCGACAGAAGAAGCTTCAGGAAGAAATTACGATATCCGAATCGGAAGCCGAGAAATTAGTCGGAGAAGCGCAGAAGACGGCGGAGAGCAGAAAAAGAGAATTCCTGTTGCAGGCCAAAGAAGAGATTACCAAGGCGAGGGTCGAGTTAGATCGCGACATTCGCGAAAGGAAATCGGAGCTTGCGAAGGAAAGACACAGAATTGAACAAAAAGAAGAGAACCTGGACAGGAAACTGGACACCATCGAGCAAAAAGAAGCGGCGCTTGACATGCGCGTCAGCGATGTAATGTTGATGGAAGAGAAGGCCCGTGATCTGGAAAGAAAGAAAGTCCTAGAGCTTGAAAGAATTTCGGAATTGACCGTAGAAGATGCGCGAACCCTTGTTCTGGATCAAGCCAGACAAGAATTCAGCCATGATATGGCAGCATTGCTCAAGCAGATGGAAGAGAAGACCAGAGAAGAAGCGGACCGAAAGGCCAAGGACATTATCGTCAGCTCGATCCAAAGATATGCTTCAGACTATGTGTCTGAAGTAACCGTTTCCGTTGTGACCCTCCCGAACGATGAAATGAAGGGACGAATCATTGGTCGCGAAGGAAGAAACATTCGCGCGATCGAGACTATTACCGGAGTGGATCTGATTATCGACGACACGCCGGAAGCCGTTATTCTATCGAGCTTTGACCCTGTTCGCAGGGAAATCGCGCGTATCACCATCGAGAAGTTGATTGCCGACGGAAGAATCCATCCGGCAAGAATCGAAGAGATGGCACAGAAGGCGAAGAAGGAAGTCGCTCAAACCATCAAACAAGAGGGAGAACGCGCTGCGTTCGACACGGGGATTATCGGATTGCATCCTGAGATCATCAAGTATCTCGGTAAGCTTCGCTACCGTACCAGTTACGGTCAGAATGTCCTTCAGCACTCCATTGAGGTTTGCTGGATCACCGGGATGATGGCATCGGAATTGGGACTGGATGTTACACTTGCCAAGCGCTGCGGCCTCCTTCACGATATCGGCAAAGCTGCCGATTTTGAAATGGAAGGATCGCATATTGAGTTGGGCGGGGACATCGCCAGAAGGTACAAGGAATCCGACGAAGTGATCAATGCGATCGTTTCGCATCATGGTGACGTTGAACCGGATACCCCGATCGCTGTTTTGGTCGCGGCCGCCGATGCGGTGTCTGCCGCAAGACCCGGAGCGAGAAGGGAAAACCTGGAGACATACATCAAGAGAATTCAGAAGCTCGAAGAGATCGCGTCCAGTTTCGAAGGCGTTGAGAAATCGTATGCCATTCAAGCCGGTAGAGAGATTCGAGTCATGGTCAAGCCTGAGTTGGTCAGCGATCCCGAGATGATTTTGAAGGCTCGGGAAATTTGCAAAAAGATCGAGGAAGAACTTGATTATCCGGGTCAGATCAAGGTAAATATCATTCGCGAAACACGAGCATCCGACATTGCCAAGTAGATTTTGCACGATCAAATCAATAAGTCCCGGTCCGATCGGACCGGGACTTATTTCTTTTCGGACTCAAAATGTAAGCATATCAGTGATTTATGGTAAAATGAATCGATTATTATCGGAGGGTCGTGAATTGATCGTTTTTTTCATCGGTGATATAGTCGGCCAGCCGGGTCGGAGAATCATGAAAGATCGTTTGGGCGAATTGAAGCGTCGTTACAAAGCCGATGTCTGTATTGCGAACGCGGAAAATGCGGCTGCCGGTTTTGGAATTACCGCGAGCATCGCAAAGGACATATTCGCCTCCGGAGCGGATTATATAACCATGGGGAATCACACATTTGCCCGAACGGACTTCTTAACGAACGCACCGACCGAATCGAGGATCGTTAGACCGGCGAATGTATCCTCCGAGTGGCCGGGTTTCGATTATGCCTGCTTCGATGGGAAAGAGAAAGGAAATCTATTGATCATCAATCTTTTGGGAAGAGTCGGGATGGATCCGTGTGATTCTCCGTATCGCTGTGCGGATGCTCTCCTTGAACGCTACAAGAAATCTCTCGGCACATCGATGGTGCTCGTTGATTTTCACGCCGAGGCCACGTCAGAGAAAGTCGCGATGGGATTCTATTTGGACGGAAGGGTATCGCTTGTTCTGGGGACCCATACCCACGTGCAGACCGCAGATGAGAAGATTCTGGAACGCGGAACAGGCCATATTTCCGACGTGGGTATGACCGGAGCGATCAACAGTGTTCTCGGGATGGATGTGGACGCATCATTGCGTCGCTTAGTCGACTGCCTTCCAACGAAATATCAGACCGCGGAAGGCCCCTCAATGATTAATGCCGTTGTGGCAGAGTTGGATCCTGTTTCGGGAAAATGCCTTCGAATCGAACGAATTTGCGAAAAGGAGTCGTCGATATGAAATTGAAGGGAAGAGGAATGATCTATTTTCTGATCGCCGCTCTGGTCATTATCGATCAGGTCGTTAAAATCATTATCGTGCGAAACGTAGATCTTCATGAGAAAATCCCTGTGATTGCGAACTTTTTTTCGATTACTTACGTCAGGAATACAGGCGGAGCATTCAGTTTTCTGGCCGAAAAAAGTTGGGGGATCTATTTTCTCGCATCCATGTCCCTGGTCATATCCGTGGTTCTTTTAGTAGTCATTTATCGCCTCAAGGGCAAGGAGATGTATTGGGTACGGTTGGCGACGGCCGTCCTTGCGGGAGGTTCGATCGGCAATATGATCGACCGTTATTTTCGTCGATCGGTCGTTGATTTTCTTATGTTTGATTTCGGCAAATATACATTTCCGGTTTTTAATGTTGCCGATATGTGTATTGTTGTCGGTTCATTTGCCCTCGCAATCTTCCTGCTTTTCGACAAGCGGTTCATGAAGCCGGAAATTGAGGATCCCGTAGTTCCGGATGAAGATGAAGAATCGACCGTCCGATCCTCGGATGAATCATCGGATTTCAAATCCACTGGAGAATAAATGGAGTATTACTTTATTTTTGACGCAGAGCCCATAAGGCTCGATCAATATCTTTCAAAAACCTTGCCGGAAACTTCAAGGACCCAAGCGGTCAATTTGATCGAGTCCGGGGCTGTTATGGTGAACGGAAAACTCGTCAAGTCTTCGTTCAAACTTTCGAAAGGTGCTGAAATTTCCGTCAACGTGCCGGAGCCGGTATTGTCCGATATCGAACCGGAAAACATTCCGCTCGTTATTGCTTATGAAGACTCTGATCTGTTAGTGATCAACAAGCCGCAAGGAATGGTCGTTCATCCGGCTCCGGGACATTATTCGGGCACCCTGGTCAACGCGCTGATGTATTACTGTCAGGACAGTCTTTCCGATATCAACGGAACGATCCGGCCCGGGATCATTCATCGGATCGACAAGGATACATCCGGCCTTCTTATTGTCGTGAAAAACAACCGAACCCATGCACAAATGGCCCGTCAGATCGCGGATCACGACGTGATCCGAACCTACCGTTGCTGCGTACACGGGTCTGTTGATTCGGATAAGGGTACGATCGATGCGCCGATCGGCCGGTCGAACGCGGACAGAAAGAAAATGGCGGTGAAGGGGTCCGGGAAACCGGCAGTCACTCATTTTGAGGTTCTTCAGAGGTTTTCTCAGGCGACGGATCTTTCTGTCGTACTGGAGACAGGAAGAACACATCAAATTCGTGCGCACATGGCCTTCATCGGTCATCCCGCGATCGGAGATCCGGTATATTCCGGGAAAAAGCCGACGTATGGATTGATCGGACAAGCGCTTCACAGCAAATCACTAAGCTTTGTTCACCCCGGCACCGGACAGATGATCTTCGTAGACTCCGATTTGCCCGAGTATTATCAATCTTTGATCATCCGGTTGTCGTCCGAAGACCGGCCGGAGAACAACGAAATGTGAATGATGATGCTTTTCGGAAATCCGTCAATACAAGTCACTTATGATATACTTTTATCAGATTAAGTATGTTTGGCGAGCGAGGGATGGAATTGTTCTTTCATCGCTCCACACGACTGAAAGGTACAGTCAATGACCGAATCAAGACCTCAGATTTCAGAAAGAATCGGTACCCAGGAGCTTCATTCGGTCATCTCGGTGGACCATGCCGCCTTGAGTAGCTTGGAAGAGATCCTTGCAGTCGACATTCATACCGATCAGAATGCGATGGTCGTAAGCGGAGATCCGGATAATATTGCCTTCGCCAAGGAGATCATAACATCCATTGACGAGGCCTTTTCAGATATCGATCATTTGGATTCGCATGCGATCCGATATCTTGCAGGATTAAGAAGCGCATCCGCGATCCGTGAGTTTGCCGCAAACTATGCTCAAGCCGTTTACGTCACTCCAAAGGGCTATTCGGTCCGCTGTAAAACGATTGGGCAAAAGCTCTATATGGACGCGATTCGGAAGCATGAAGTGGTTTTATGCGTCGGTCCGGCAGGCTCCGGCAAGACCTACTTGGGGGTTGCAGCGGCCGTCATGGCTTTTCAAAAGAAAGAAGTTTCACGCATCGTCCTGACCCGACCCGCAGTAGAAGCCGGAGAACGTCTCGGTTTTTTGCCCGGTGATCTTCAGGAGAAGGTCGACCCCTACATGAGACCGATATACGACGCTCTAAAGGACCTTCTTGGCATCGAAGCTTATCAACGTTATTCTGAAAAGGGACTGATCGAGGTGTCACCTTTGGCGTTCATGCGCGGACGCACCCTTGATGATTCGTTTATTCTTCTTGATGAGGCGCAGAATACCACCGTTGATCAGATGATCATGTTCTTGACGCGGATCGGTATGAATTCCAAGGCTTGCGTTTGCGGAGACATTACACAGATCGATCTGCCGCTCGGCGTAAAGAATGGTTTATCCGACGCGATAAATGTTTTAAGCGATGTTGAGGGGATCGCTTCGGTCCAATTAACGAGCTCGGATATCGTTCGCAATCCGATCGTTCAGAAAATCGTGCGCGCGTATCACCGGGATCGGGCGGAGAGAAAGGAGAACGGGCATGACAGAGATTAGCAAAACAACCAAAATCATTCGCGTGATCCTGATCATTCTGTGTGTTCCTGCGATCATCGCACTTGTCTATTTGGGCGCTATTCCTCAACGATATACGCTCTCCGTCGGTTCGGTCAGTAACGTGGACATCAATGCATCCCGATCGGTCATCGATACCTTTGAAACCGACAAGAAAGCGTTAATTGCGTTTGAGTCCGTTCAGGGAATCTATGTTCGATCGGACGACTTGTCGGAAGAATCGATCGACCGCGTATACCGCCTCTTCAATCTCTGCAGTGAACTCAGAGACAATAATCAAAGAGAAGACGGAACATATATCGATTCATACCGTTCACTCAGCAACCAGTTAAAGACCCAGGTCCGTGATACTTTTGCGATCGAATTTACCGACGATGAAGCGTTCCAGTTGGTAACGGCGACCCCGGAGCTTTACGCTGAGATTCAAATCAGCGCGACCACCTTTTCGAAGACCATTATGGCCGAGAATGTTGATGATGAGGCTCTTCGTGTATTGATCGAACAGAAAACGGCCCTCATTGCAGGCTCGGATGATGCATACTATGTTTCGATCCGTGATATGGTTCGTTCGATATTATCCCAATTGCTGATGCCGAACATTGAACTGGACGAAGCGGCGACCGAAGCCGCCAGAGATTCAGCGTTCCGGTCAGCTATGAATAATCCGGTGATGATCGAAAAGGGATACCGTATCATCAGTGTTGGCGAGGTGGTTACCGAACAAGATTACAGTATTCTTAAAGATTTGAATCTTTTGAGTTCTGAAGGTTTCGACTATTCTTTACTGATCGGAATATCCTTATACATGTTGGTTATCCTGTCGGCGCTCGCACTTTATCTGACACAAAGCAAATCCGGGATCATGTCGAATCCTAAAGACCTGATCGCGATTACGATATCCTTTCTGATTCCGGTCATATCCGCAGTCTATCTGAATGATTTATCCCCGTTGATTTCGACGGTCTATTTCACCGCCGTTATCGCCGCATCCTATCTGGGCATTCAGGCGGGCATCGTTCTGGGAATTATCCAGATCCTGATGATAGCGCCGATGAGCCGATTTGACGTCGAGTTTATTTTCGTATCGATCATCGGTGTATTTATCTGCGCCGTTTTCGCGGGCCGAAAGAACCGTAAATTTAACTCTGCTTCGCTGATATTGTTTACATCATTTTCCTGTTTCGCGGCCTCCGTCGCTTATAATGTTGTGATCAAATCTTCTCGGTCCGTCATGTTTGCCGCTGCGCTGTGGGCAGTCATTTCCGCAACGGTTTCGGTGGTCGCGGCAATCGGATCCATGCCGATTTTCGAGCTGATATCCAATACTGTTTCTCCGGTGCGTCTGATCGATTTGTCTCAACCCGGACACCCGATTTTAAAAAGGCTGTTTCTCGAAGCGCCGGGAACATCACAGCACAGCATGATGGTCGCCAATCTCGCTGATTCGGCTGCGGACGCGATCGGAGCCGATGCCCTTCTGGCGAAAGTCGGAGCCTATTATCACGATATCGGAAAGCTTGAAAATCCCTCATTCTTTACCGAAAATCAGCAAGAAGGCTATAACCCCCATAACGATCTCCCGCCTGAGGAGAGTATCGCGATCATTACCGCTCATCCCGAGCAGGGTGCAAGGCTTGCGAGAAAAAATCGTTTGCCAAACAGCATTATCAAAATTATCCAGGAACATCACGGCACGACTTGCCAAATCTACTTCTATCACAAAGCAAAATCCATGGCTGCGAGCAAGGGATTGCCGGAACCGTTGATCAATGATTTTCGGTATAAAGGAGGGATCCCGTCTTCGAAAGAATCCGCGGTGGTGATGTTGGCGGATACTTGCGAGGCCGCTCTCCGATCGACCGGGATCACGAATCTGGACGATGCCGAAGACTTGTTCCGAAAGTTATTCAAGCAAAAAATCGAACAGGATCAACTGAACTATTCCGGCCTTTCCCTCAACGAACTTGAAACGATACTGAGGGCTTTTCTCCAAGTGTACGCAGGATTCTTCCATGAAAGGGTGAAATATCCGGATGATAGTACTATTCGTTAATAAACAGAGAAAATTCGATACCGAAAGGGTGGAGATCCTGAAGTCGATTTGCCAGAAGGCGATGGACGAAGTGGTCGTAAGACCGTTTGTGGATCGCTCACTGCATAGCAAATCAACTTGTTTATCCGTAACGATAACATTTGTCGGCGCGGATCACATGCGTAAGACCAATTATCAATACCGTGAAATCAATAAATTAACGGATGTCCTTTCTTTTCCGCTTCTTGACATGCATAACGGGAAGTTGATCCACCCTTTAGGCGCTCAGGATATACTTTGGCACAAAGACGGGATCGGCGAAATTGCGCTCGGGGACGTGTTGATATCGCTGGATAAAGCAAGTGAGCAAGCGGAACAGATCGGGCACAGCCTTGAACGGGAGGTCGCCTTCCTGACGATCCATGCCGGTTTGCATCTGTTGGGGTTTGATCACATCGATCCCGAAGATGAGAAACGGATGATCACCGAGCAAAAACGGATCGTTAAATCACTTATTCCGGACGAAAAGCAATCGGAGAGTGAAGAAAGGGCCGTCAGCGATTCCGGAGTCGAGGATATTTCTGATGACCGATCAAACGAATATTCGAAAGCGTCAGCGGTCAAAGAATCGATGTGGAACAAAGAAGAAGAGAGAATCAATACACTTCCGCACTCGGGGTTTGCTGCTATTATCGGCAAACCGAACGTTGGTAAATCTACCCTGATCAATCAGCTGTCCGGCATGAAACTGTCGATCGTTTCGCCAAGACCTCAGACGACCCGGAATAATATACGGGCCATTATCAATCGCGATAACGCTCAAGTTGTATTCGTGGACACTCCGGGGGTTCAGAAACCGCAAAATGAACTGTCGAAATTCATGGCGGACTCGTCTGTTTATGCGGCCCGGTACGCCGATGTGATCGTGTTGATGGTCGACGGAAGATTTTCAAGGCCGGGGGAGTCCGATCGGGCGGTCGTCGAACGGATCGCACAGTTTCATAAACCGGTCATTTTGGTGATCAATAAGGCTGACGCGGTGGTCAAGGAATCCCTACTGCCGATCATAGAGGCTTATGCACGACTTTTTTCCTTTCACTCCATCATTCCGTTGTCTTCCAAAACCGGCGACGGAA
>JAFGGR010000151.1 GCA_016930475.1 Clostridiales bacterium
AACGAAAAAAGAGCGGGGGGATCGATCATCCCCGGTTGGATATTTCACTCGCTGACCAACATCGCCTCCGGGATCGGGGCGGCGTTAGGCTGAGATCAATTTTGCATGGAGAATTCAGACGATGGAAGCGATTCGCTATGAACGGGAACTGTATGCGCCGGTGCGGGATCATCTGATCCGGCAGGGTTTCACGGTGCGTGGCGAGGTTGGTCCGTGTGATGTAGTGGCGGTGCAAAACGACAGGCTCATCGTTGTAGAACTCAAGCGCCATCTGTCCTTCGATCTTCTGGCTCAGGCGGTCGAGCGTCAGGCTTACTCCGATCACGTCTATCTGGCGGTCCCCAAACCGGTCGACTTCAAAGAGGATAAAGTATGGAGAGCAAAGCTCCGGGTTTTGAAACGACTCGGGCTGGGTCTTCTTTTGGTCAGCAAGAGCGGAGAGGTTTACCTGATCGAGGAGGCCCTGTCGCCGGAGACGCCGGGCGGGCTCCGACGTGCCCCCAAGAAGAGAATATCGATCGCAAAGGAACTCCATAGCCGGAGAACGGACGGAAATGTCGGCGGCACACACAGAGTTCCGCTCCTAACCGCATATCGGGAGGCGGCGCTCAAACTGGCCGTGCTGATTGATACCTACGGGCCGATGAAGCCCAAGGAGCTCCGCCAAAAAGGCGGGCACGATAAGAAGACCACATCGATCCTGAATGCGAACTTCTACCGCTGGTTCGAGCGTCGGAATGACGGGCGATACGTGTTGACCGATCAAGGCAACGCGGCACTTCTGACCTACGAGCAGACCGCCGAGGTCTTCCGGGCGGACGAGGAAAAATTGCCGGCGGAAGGTGCGGTTTGTGATTCCGGAGATGAAACGGCTATTTGAAGAGATAGAAAAACTTCGAGTCATCGGTGATCATGTGATTGATGACGACCTTTTCGAGCAAGAATGAGTAGAAGGCGGTCGGGTTGACTCGCTGTTGATTCCTCAGGTCGCGCCAGAATCGCATTTGTTTGCGCAGGGATTCGTGGATGGCGGAATGCTCCTTGAGCCGCTCGTAACCGTGTTGTTTGAGGACAAATTCCTCAGAGCGAAAATGTTGGTCCAAGTCGATCATCAACTCATTGATCGCCTTCTGTTCCTCGATGCGTTGACAATTCTCATGAGTCTCGATCAGGCGGTTTCCGGCTTCCAAGAGCGCGCGATGCTGCTCGTCGATCTTTGCGTTTCCGCTCGCCCAATCTTTATTCCATTCGTACTTGATCGCCTTGATATCCCGGTCTCTGGATTCCGCGCTTCCGACGATTTGATTCCGCCCCATGTTTTTGGCCAGATAAAGGGCGGTGTCGGCACGCATGAACCATTCCTCGAACGCCTCATCACGCTCGAGTGCGGCGACACCGATGCTGACGGTGATTTTGCCGGCGATCTTGTGCGGGTTGAGTTCAAGCTTGCGCCGTACTTTTTCCGCCGCGAAAAGCGCCCCGTTCTCGGGCGTATCTAATAGGATGACGACAAATTCCTCTCCGCTGTAGCGCGCCGGGAAATCGGTCTGCCGGAGATTGTCCTTCAGAATGTCGGCGACGTGCTTCAGCACCTGATCTCCGACCGGATGCCCCCACTTGTCGTTGACCTTCTTAAAGCGATCAAGATTGATGATCATCAGAGAGACCGGGAAGAACCGGCGTTTGAACTTTCGGATGACATCCGCGGCTTGAATGTCAAATGCCAGACGGCTGAAAAGCCCGGTCATCGAGTCGCGGGACGCGCTGTCCTGAAGCCTCTCCGTAAGCGCCGTAGTCTCGGTGATGTCGCGGGCGGCTGCAAAAATCATGTCATGGTGGAGCTCTGCGCGCCATTGCAGTTTGCGGTAGACGCTGTCTTTACCACGAAAACGGTTCGAAAAGAAAGGAATATCAACATCGCCGCTCAGTTGATTGATCATGCTGTGCGTTGAGCTGATATCGCCCGGGTGAATAAAAGAGAACAGGCTCTCGGACTCGAGCTCGCTCTTCTTGTATCCCAGCATCCGTTCAAATTCATAGTTGACTTTAACAAAGCGTGCTTCCGGTGTAAGCACACACAACAAATCAATATTGACGCTCAAAAATGCGTCGATGTCCAACATGAGCTTCTTCTCTCTGGAAATCTCGTCGTACAGGACACCGATGTCCGAGTCGTCGATCCGAAAGAGCTTTGCGCGGTAATAAGTACCGGAGCACTCAAAATCGTATTCGGAGTATAACTTCTTTCCTCCGAGATAGACCCGCTCCATCTCTGCGATCAAGGCGTCTGCCGTTACACTGCCGCAGAGAAGCTTGTTCAGAATGTCCGTGCCGTTGCGAAAAGGCGGCTCGACCGTGTCATCGCCGATAAAAGCCTTCTTGAACGCGTCGTTATAGGAAACGGTCTTGATGAGATTTTGCCCGGAATCATCCTTCTCCTCGAAGCGATGGATCGAAAAAGGAATGGGACAGGCCATGAACGTATCGAAATGAAGAGATTCACTCATCCTTTTTCCCCCCGATCAGAAAAGGACACCGTTGCACAACATTATCATTATACCTTGATACATGTCAGAAGAAAACGAGCAATCTTTATTTCTTCAAAATGTTCCGGTGATATAATGAAAGCGTCGAAAAGAAAGGAACATGACCATGGATATTCTTTATCAAGGGCACGCCAGTCTGAGACTGACGACCCGAAGCGGGACCGTCGTCTATCTCGATCCGTGCGCGGGCAACGGCTATGAAGTGCCGGCCGACATGATTTTGGTGACACACCTTCACGGCGATCATTCAATGGTTGAAAAGCCTTCCCGCAAACCGGACTGCGTCGTAATAACCAGTCGGGATATGCTCGTCAACGACATGTACAAGAGGATTACGATCAAAGATGTCCGGATCGAGGCCGTGCCGGCCTATAACCGCAATCACCGAAAGAGCGAGAGCGTGGGCTACCTCGTCTTCGCGGACGGGATCGGGTGTTATTTTTCGGGCGATACAAGCAAGATCCCGGAGATGGCGCAACTGCGTGAACGCGATCTGGACTATGCCTTTTTCGCTTCGGACGGATTTTATAATATGAACGCCGAGGAAGCCGCCGAATGTGCCGGGATCGTCGGCGCGAAGCACTCGACACCGATCCACACGGTGCCCTATCACGGTTCGATGGAGGAGCTTTTCGGGGAGGAAACAGCCGATCGGTTCCGGCCGGATGGCCGGCTGATCATTCGGCCGGGAGAGACGATCACGGCGTAACGGATGAGACCCGCGCAACGATCCGCTCCCAGATGCGCTGCCCCATGGCCGGTTCAAAGCAATTCGAATCATAGATCATGTTTATGAACAAACGCCCGTCAAAGGTCAAAGCGCCGATGACGCGCTCACCGCGCGTGGCGCTGAAAGTCGGCCCAAAGACGTCCGTAACGGCAAGGTCGCCGTACTGCGACGCCATCTCGATGCGACCGAGGTTGGAAAAAGAGAAGTCGTATTCTTCGATCGTTTGCCCTTCGCGATTGGCATAGAATTCTTCGGGGTCGTCGACTCCGTCCAGGAGATAACTCATGAAATTGTAATAGCCGGAAAGCGGCTTCCGGCTCTCGATCTGGTCATGGAGTTTTTGGCCGATCTCGCGCGCGATCTCCTCCGTCGGACGACCCGGCAAACAGTCGGATTTCGCCGTGATCAGGCCGTTAAACAGCCCGAAAAGCCTCTCTGATCCGGCACGGAGCTGAGAACGAAAATTGATCGGGCTTTGGATCGTTCGGGTATACCCGTCGGCCGGCCCGAACTCCTCCGCGAAGCTTTGAAGGATCATCGCTCCGACATATGCGTGGACCGTCGTCCCGCAGGCCTTTGCCGCGGCGACGATCGAGTCGGTCTCGCTTTTCGAAAAGGCGTGCGCGTGCACGTTGAAAGGAAGGATCGGGAAGGGCTCCGGGGTGGCGCCCTTG
>JAFGGR010000152.1 GCA_016930475.1 Clostridiales bacterium
CCGGACTTGGCTACGTGAATTTGAATGCCCATAATGACCTCCGTTTGCGATGCTGATGTATTTAGTTGTTTATAACCGAAAGATATCCCGACTTCACTTGTCCTAATCATAGCATAATCCAAGGAGACGTTTCGGGAGAAATTCCCGGACGAAAACCAACACCCGACACTTTCGCGTCATCGGATACCTCGCTAAAAAATATACGAATATACTCATTCTTTGTTATAATTCCTCATTAGGCGACACGAAATCAGGCGAAACGAATGCGTACACGTCGGAGGTTCATAAAGCATGATCAAGAGCACATTCAAATCGAGTCCACACTTCCGTCGACGCGTTTCTGCGCCAGGTCGGAAAGACGGAAGTCATGATCACGTTCTGATGATCGTATGATAGAATATTTCTATGAGCCATGATATATGCCAAGGGGGGGGATCATGGAGATTCGAAAAACTTATTCTGCAAGCGTTCCCAACGTGCTGTTCACGGTCATCCTGCTTTTACTTTTAACTGAAACCCCGCTTGTCCTCTTCTATCTCAGTTCCCATAGTGTTTTTTCAAAATGGATCTTCGGGGCTCTTTGTTTCGTCGTTGCCCCATTTCTCGCGGTCCTTTCGTTTTTCGCTTTGAAGATCAAGACCGAGATCACCGATCGGGATGTCCGTCTTTATCGATTCAACCGAAATTACATGACGATCCCTTATGCGAACCATCGCCTCAACACCCGGACTCACCGGATCGTGGTCGAGTTCGTCATTCCTATAGAAAATTTCTTCATGAAAGTGACTTATCCGAACGGAACGACTTTGGATATCCACCTTCACTGCTTTTCGAGAGAAACATTCGACAAATTCGCAGGAGATTTACGAACGACGATCGAACGAACGAATGATCCCGATCGTGACGGGTCGATTTCAGGAGTGCCCGAAGCCACCTACGTCCGGAAAGACGGGTATGCGGAGTATGGAGAGGGCGACTTACCTATCGGGGGAGTTCAATACACATTTCCGAAGAACGATTACCTGAAGCTGATGCATCATAATCTGATCGCCCATTCGCTCCAAGCCATCTTCCTGATCTTGTTCCTGGCAGGTTTTCTGGCATTGATATTTCTTTCCGGTGTTCCGATGTCCGAGACACTTCTCTATGCCTTGTCGGCACCGGCGCTCATCGCTCTCGCGATCATGGCCGGGATCATCTTGATCTTGTGGCTGGTTTATCGAAAAAGAACTAGGAACGTCCCCGAAACGATCCGAATCACCGACAGCGTCATTCGAGTCGACGACGATCGCTTTTCGATCGGAGATATTCGACAGATTAAAATGGACATCATCGGCGACCTTCGGTATCTGAAAATCGATTCCGCCGATCGATCGAAAAACTACTGTCTGGCTCACCGTCTCGCCGGCAGGAATATGTTGTGCTACTTGGATTACAGTGCGCTCTACCGCTCTCTCGACATCTTCATGCGGCAGGTCGGGAAGCGCGCGCTGTAATAAGGACCGGACAAAGGATTCGGAAAAGATGTCATAATAGGGATGCAATGGATTCATTCTCGCTAAATATTACCGTTTCGAGGTGAATAAATATGATCAAAAGTACTTACCGTTCAAGTCTGTGGCTTATCCTCCTGAAATCACTCCCGCTCTTCATTATGGCTGAGGCGTTTCTGTTCTCTGTCAACAGGAGCGCAGTTTCGGGGACTCTTCGGATCGCCGCCATCCCGGTCGGACTGGTCGTCGCTCCGGGTTTATTGGTTCTATATATTCTTTACAACCGTATAACGATCCAAATCACGGACGAAGAGGTCCGGTTTTCCCGGATCGGCCGTAATTATATGATTTTCCCGGTCTCCTCGCGTTCCTACACTTCCTATATTCGAACGGAAACGTTACAGAATTTTATACGCTTCACCGTTCGCTATCTCAGAGCAACAGACAAAAACGGCAAGGTTGAGGATCACCGTTGTTACGGTTTCACAAAAGAGGCTCATGAACGTCTTGTATCCGAGTTGCAAGCCATCAGCGAGCGAATATCTGGTCTACCACGAATCGACCTCCCTCCGGAAAATGAAGATGAGCCACAAAGATCGGATCTGCCATTCGGCGGTGCTCAATTCATATTTCCCCGGGATCTGTTTTCAAAAATACTCCTTAAGGGATTCGCTCGAAAATCGATCGGCATCGCATTGATTTTCCTGACACTCGGCGCCGCCGGATTCGCCCCGACTCTGATGCAGGGCGGAGTGACCGAAAAGGATTTGCCTGCAATTTTTGCCGGAATCGGTATTGTTCTTCTGCCGATTACCGTGACCATGCTATGTCTGTGGCTCTCGTACAAAGGAAGGATCAAAAAGATTCCGGAAACCATTCGGGTGACAGATAGTGTGCTGCGATTCGACGAGCAAGCCTATCGGCGCGATGAAATCATCGAGATACGAATGACTCCGGAACACTGTCATATTGAAAACGATACCTTGCATCGATTCAGAAAAATAAAAATCCGAACCGTGAATGATCAAAGGATTTACCTGCTCGGGCACATCGACGGGAGAAAGAATTGTTTCTGCTATCAGGAATATGGCGACCTTTATAAGTCCATCAACGCGTTTCTCCGACCGACAGGGAAGAATGTGATCATGATCACATTCTGACACACTTCCCGGAAAAACGACGGTCATTCCGCGAGGAGATTTCTTCCTTCCCCCTCCGGCTTACTTGAAGAAGCTCGGGTATTCGCTTCGTATCGCCTGCTCATCGATCTTATATCGGGACAGGTGTTTGGCGATCACGGCTTTCGCATCGTCCGCGTTTCGATCCCGGAGGGCTTGAAGCAGTGCCGCGTGGTCCCCGACGATCTTTATATCGCGAATGGCGGAAAGGCTCATGGTGCGCACGCGGTCGAAGTGGGCTGTCATGCTGTCCATCAGATGATAGGTCTGCATCTTGTTGGCCAGGCGAAACATCTCCCGATGAAATTCATTATCCAGCTGAAGGAGTTTGTCGAGGCCTTCGTTTTCGAGATAAAATTGTTGAAGCTTCAGGTTGTGTTCAAGATTCGTGAGGTCCATCGGCACTTCGCTCTCGCAAATAATCTCCACCACGGCGCTCTCGAGAACACTTCTCAAAAACCGGCTCTCTTCGACAAAATTATAATCGATCAGTGATATACGGCTTCCGCGCTGCGGCAGGACGTCGACAATCTGGGTCTTGCTCAAGTCAATCAACGCCTCCCGAACCGGGGTCCGAGAAAGGCCCAGCTCCGAGGAAAGCTCATTCTCGCTCACCATACTGCCGGGCGCCAATTCCAATGAAATGATGTTCTCTTTAAGGACCCTCAGCGCATATTCCCTCGCCGTTTCCTTCGGAAGTCTCTCCGTTACGTGCATACGCACCTCCGCATTTTTCTACCAGTATAGTACACTCGTCCCGCATATACAACGAACTAGTATACCAGAAAACAAGATATTTTTCGCTAAGAAACGTTTTGCGCTGAAAGATTAACTTGATGCATACAGCGAAATCGATTTATTATGGTCATTCTTCTGTCTTGCCATTCTTTTCTCTCTGTCGGATAATCAACATATGAACAGAAATGATCCCGCGCCGAATGGGCGACCTTCGTCAAACCCTTCCCCTTCGAAGCATCGTTCCCTTGCTTTGGGCGCGGGAATTACGGCCTTGTGCGCTCTGGTGCTCGTCGTGGCGATGCATTTCGGGGGCGGGGTGTTTTTCGTGCGAAAAGCACCTGATCCCGGGAGTTCGTCCATCACAACAGATTCAAATGCCACGACCGGTTCGACGATTTCCGATGCCGGATCCTCTCCGACCGTGTCAAGCACTCCGACCCCCATCCCGCCTTCGCCGACTCCGGATGCGGCCCAAGTCGAGGCTTTAACAGCCGCTTTGCGCGAAATTGAATTTGCCTTGCTTTATCAGGAAATCACCGATTTTTTGGATGCTCAAACCGGCCGCTACTCTCTGTATTATATAAATCTGAGTAATGGCGAAACCATCGCGTACAAAGAGACGGAGAAGATGGTGGCGGCCAGCACGATCAAACTCCCCGTTAATACGTACTTGTATCAACTCGTCGCCGCCGGAGAGGTTTCTCTCGACGAGATCAGGACGTACGATGCCCGAAAGTACCCGACCGGCGACCGTCACGGAGGATACGGGATCATACAGGATGCCGCCAATGGCACGGAATACACGATCGAAGAATTAAGCAAGCTTTCGATACGAACCAGCGACAACACCGCAACGCGGATGATCCTGAGGCGTATCGGGGACTATGATGTCGTCTACGATCATTTCATGGAGCCCATCAGTTCGGTCGTCGATTACTGCGCCTATGTGACCTACAGGGATAAGAACGGGATCAGCAAGACGGCGAATCATCGCACCAGCGCCATCGACATGGCTTTATACATGGTCGAGTTATACCGCTTATATTCCGAAAGTCCTGCCGACTATGAGGGCTTGATCCATGATTTGCGCAACACCGACTATCCCTGGGGCATCAGCCAAGGTCTTCCGGAGGGAACGAATATCGCGCATAAGATCGGAGTCATCAAGGCAATGGGGGTCAACAACGACGTGGCGATCGTTTTTGGACAAGAGGATTTTGTGCTGTGTGTTATGAGCGAAACATTCGATGAGGCACAAGCCCGGGCGAATATCGGCGAGGTTTCACGGATGGTTTACGATTATATACAATGCTTCGCGCCCACGGCGTCCGCGGACTGATCCCGCTTCTGCCGCAAGGCTTCCGTCGTTGCCCTTCATCTCAATACCGAAGTCACGACCCGTTCCCTTTATTTCGGGATCTCGACTTCCTGAATGGTCCCGTCATCGTTATAGAAAAGAGGCGCGTATCTAATATTTCGCTGGGAATCGAAGCCGGAGATCCTGGCGTCGTGATAGAAGATGTACCACTGACCTTCATACTCCAAAATTGAGTGATGCGTCGTCCATCCCCGAACCGGATCCATGATTTTCCCTTGGTATGTGTACGGACCCATCGGATCATCCGAGGTGGCGTACACCAGGAAATGAGTCGTCCCGGTCGAGTACGACAGATAATAAACGTCGTTGTACTTATGGATCCATGCGCCCTCGAAAAATCTCTTATCCTCCTGATTCGCCTTGAGGGGATCGCCGTTCTCGTCGAGAATCACAACTTCCGCGGGAGTGGTCTTAAAAGAAAGCATATCGTCGCTCATAATCGCGATCCTCGGACCGAGTGCCGGATTCGCCCCGCCCGGAGCTCCGTTTTTCGCGTCATACTCGCCGGTCTGCCAGTACTCTAATTGTCCGCCCCAGATCCCTCCGAAAACCATATAGGACTGCCCGTCGTCGTCGATAAAGACGGCCGGGTCCATACTGAAGCTTCCCTCAATATAGTTCTCCTCCGGAGTGAAAGGCCCCTCGGGCTGATCCGACGTCGCGACGCCGATGTGAAATATCCCATCGTAATCCTTAGCCGGGAAATAGAAATAGTATGTCCCGTTTTTATATGCGCAGTCGGGTGCCCACAGTTGCTTTTCCGCCCAGGGGATATCCTCGACACCGAACGCGACGCCGTTGTCGACGGCGTCGACATCGAATCCGTCCATGGACAGGACATGGTAATCGATCATTTGGTAGCTTCCGCCGTCGTTATCTGAAGGGAAAATTTTATCCTGGTCATGGGAGCCGTATATGTATATCTTTCCGTCGAAAACGTGCGCCGAGGGATCCGCGGTGTAAATATTTTTAACCAAAGCCTCATGCGGCTGAACGCCCGGCAGATCCGGCACCTCGGTCGGTGTCGGTGTCGGAGCCTTCGTCGGCTTCGGAGTCGGAGTCGGGGTCGGAGCCTCCGTTTCGGGGGCTTGCGTACTC
>JAFGGR010000153.1 GCA_016930475.1 Clostridiales bacterium
GCTCGAAAAGTACGCCGGTGCGCTGCCTCTGTGGATCGCACCGGAGCAGGCACGCGTTCTTCCGATCTCCGACAAGCACCTGGACGCTGCGCATAAAGTGGCCGAGGACTTAAGAAATCTTGGTATTCGCGCCGAAGTGGACGGTCGAGACGAGAAGATCGGAAAGAAGATCCGCCAGGCACAGATCGAGAAAACTCCGTACATGTTGGTCATCGGAGACAAAGAGGTCGAGGAAGGCACTCTTTCGGTCCGTTCTCGTTATGAGGGAGACCTCGGAAGCATGAGTATCGACGCGCTCGGCGAGAAACTTCTGGACGAAATCCGGAACAAGACGATCAATCTTCAGCCGGTATAAAACTCGCGTTGACAGTTCGATCGTTAACGAGTAAAATCCTATTGGTCAACGATTGGAAACGTCGTTCCGGGGTGTGGCTCAGGTGGTAGAGCGCTTGGTTCGGGACCAAGAGGCCGGAAGTTCAAGTCTTCTCACTCCGACCAATAGCCCCATGACTGTGATACCGATATCATAGCCATGGGGTTTTCGTTATCCAAGAGGAAAGGGTGCTATGGGAGAGATAAAGAAACGGTACTATCGATTCGTTTATAAGAACGCCAACAAGGGTATCCCCAACCTGATGCAAAGCATCGTTCTCGCGATGGGCACTCTGGTTGTCGCGGATTTTTTATTTGCGATGATGAGCCGGCCGGGGCTCATGAATCTCTTCATTTTCGATCGGGACAGAATATTCGCCGGAGAAGTGTGGAGGATATTATCCTTTATCATTCTGCCGCCGAATTATAGTCTGTTATTTATTATTTTCGCACTCTACCTCTATTGGCTGATGGGTAAATTTCTGGAGTCCTTTTGGGGGATTCTCAAGTTCAATCTCTTCTACTTCAGCGGGGTACTGTTTACGATCGTCGGAGGCATGATCCTCGGTGCGACTACGAATATTTACTTGAACATGTCGATTTTCTTCGCCTTTGCGCTCATAAACCCGAATTTTGAGCTTCGGCTTTTCTTTTTCATTCCGGTCAAGATCAAGTATTTGGCGATGCTCAATGCCGGCTTTTATATTTTGATGATCATCCTCTCGCCGTGGGCGGAAAAAGTCGCGATTATCGTTTCTCTTTTGAATGTTTTACTATTTTTCGGCGGATCAATGTATAAGGGCACAAAGGCGTACTTACAGAGAAAAGCGAACCATATTAAGTGGAAGAATAAAATCCGGGACCTTGACCGATACCGTAAATAGTCTCAAATACTCCTCCGTCATGTGTTAAAATTATGAGTGACACGTAAAACGATTTGGAGGCGGAAATGAGCAAGGCGGACGAGTTATTTATATCCAACTGCAAGCAGATCCTTACCCGGGGCTTTTCGACCGAAAACGAGCGCGTGCGACCGCGTTGGCCGGATGGAAGCTATGCGTACACGATGAAGAGCTTTTGCATCGTTAATCGCTATGATCTTTCCGAGGAGTTCCCGATCCTTACTCAGCGCTTTATCAATTTTCCGGCAGCGCTCGATGAGCTCCTTTGGATATGGCAGAAGAAGTCCAACAACGTTCACGACTTGAAAAGCCATATCTGGGACGCATGGGCCGATGAGACCGGCTCGATCGGTAAGGCATACGGTTATCAACTCGGAGTCAAGCACCGCTATAAAGAGGGAATGTTCGATCAGGTCGACCGGGTACTTTTCGATCTTATAAATAACCCGTACAGCAGAAGGATCATTACGAACATTTACGTTCATGCTGATTTAGCGGATATGCATCTTTACCCATGCGCTTACTCCGTAACTTTCAATGTGACCGGCAATCGCCTGAATGCCATCCTGAACCAGCGGTCACAGGACATGCTCGTCGCGAACGGATGGAATGTCTGCCAGTATGCGGCACTGGTTCATTTGATGGCGGCAAGTACCGGTTATGAGCCGGGTGAATTGGTTCATGTGATCGCGGACGCTCATATCTATGACCGGCATATTCCGATCGTCGAGGAGCTAATCGAACGGCCTCGATTCGAGGCTCCGAAGTTGGAGATCGATAAAGCGGTCACGGACTTCTATTCTTTTTCAACGGATAACGTTCATCTTTCAGACTATCAGTACGGGCCCAAAGTCACGGGAATTCCCGTTGCCGTTTAGTTACATCGGGAGGATCGGATGATCGCAATCGCAGCAGTAGATCAGAATTGGGGAATCGGTAATAAAGGCCGTCTGCTTGTGTCGCTTCCCGAAGATCAGAAGGATGTATTTAAGAGGTACACCTACGGAAATACGGTTCTTTTCGGAAGAAAAACATTGGAGACGTTTCCCGGGCAGCGACCGCTTCCGGGACGAAGGAATATCGTTCTGAGCAGAAATGCGGAACTTGAAATCGACGGCATTTTAGTTTTGCATTCGCTCTCCGAAGTCAAGGAATACATGCACCGTCATATGGAGGAGGTGATTTATGTCATCGGTGGGGCGGAGGTATATAAGCTCTTGCTGCCCTTCTGTGACGAAGCGATCGTGACCCGAATCGAAGCCGAGTTCGAAGCCGATTCTTTCTTTGAGAATCTGGATGTTTCCGAAAATTGGGTTGAGATTGACCGGACGGATCCGGTGAAATCGGTGAGGGGGTACTCGTTTTCCGTAACTCGCTACCGAAATATCAACCCCGATAGAAATTGTGCATATAGCACAAAGCAGTAGCCCCTCATATGTGTAATATGTACAAAGGCGTATGCGCAACAAAACGTTACGCGTGCTATAATCATCTTGACCGAGAGATTGGTCCGTTGCTGTTATATTTGAACCCGTTGAGGGCCGGGAACGGCCTGAACAAAAAAAGGAGGAATGAAGCATGAAAGCATTTAGTCTGAATAACGTAGACATTCACGCTTTTATGAAGGCTCTTGACACATGCAAGGGCGATGTGATGCTGATCACAGATGAGAATGACCGCTTCAATCTTAGAAGCAAGCTGAGTCAGATTACCGGTCTGGTCAATCTGATCGAGGGTGGTAAACTGGTGAACGCCAAGATTTACTGCACGAATCCGGAAGATGAGTCTTTATTGTTTAGACTGAATCTGTTCGGGGCAGCAGAGGACGTTGCGGAGGTATAATTTCCGCAACCTCTTTCCGATGACATAAACAGAGGACCGCTTCGAGCTTTCGGGGCGGTTTTCTTTATGCCCGAGTGGGCGCCCGTTGATTCATGTCGTATTGCACGCGGGCGGATTATGTTATAATCATAATCTGTATCGAGAAGGTTTGAGGGTGGATAATGGCGCTCTATTTATACAATGCACGAGATATTGCCGCATACTTCAAATGGGCCGGAGTTCCGGCTCATCTGGAGAAGGACTATCTTCAATTTTTGTTCGAGAAGAGCGATGGTCTTCTAGCTCGGCCGCTTTCCGCGAATTACGGAATATTTGAACAGGAAGTCTTTCGTGAGATGTATTATCTGTGGTCTGTCGGGTTTGAAAATGAGTATTCGGATGTCGAGTTGATCGCGCCGGACGGGGCGATTGCGATTTTCTGCAACCAGAAGTTTATCGCGCTCGAATCGTACATGAAGCTCATCGCGCTACATCTGATGTTGTCCGGCAACCTGCCGTATGTCCGGATCAATTTTGTCGGATTGCCTTTGCTTCTGGGTATCAGCGGAGATTACGTCGCATTTGAGGAGAATCTGACACTCGCTTTTAGCGCATTACGACTTCAGGCGACCGATATCTTCGGGAAGGAATTTGACTTGAATAAAGGGATCCCGAATGAATTGCTCTGCATTTCTCTTCAAAAGGATCTGAAAGATCGCATTTTCGGTGAAGACGGTACCGGAAGACGCGCGCGTCCGGACAGCGAGGCTCGGATGCGTGCTCTGGTGGAGAAGTCGCTGAAGGATAAGGAGATCCGAGACAAGGATACATTATCCGGAACCGGGAGAAAACCGATCAAGGTTGATCCTGTCCAATCCAAAAGTATTATCAAACAGACGGGATCGGATCATCCGAACCGTCCGACAAATAAATAGTGCGGCCTTCATCGGACGCGAATATAGACAAGGTGGATCGAATGCAAAATCAACTTCGTATGGGGCTGGACATCGGCTCGACAACCGTAAAGATCGTATTACTGCGCGATGAGGAGATTCTCTATAAGCAGTACAGAAGACACCATTCCGACATCCAAGGAGAGCTTCTTAAGGCCTTTGAGGACTTCGACGCGGAGTTTCCGGACGCAAAGGTCGCCCTGTCGATCACCGGCTCCGGCGGCCTCTCTGTTGCGCGGTGGCTCGGTCTGGATTTTGTTCAGGAAGTGATCGCCGAAACGACAGCGATCAGCCGGTATCATCCGGAGACGGACGTCATTATCGAGCTTGGTGGCGAGGATGCCAAGATCACCTATCTTCATCCTGTCCCCGAACAGCGCATGAACGGAACGTGCGCAGGCGGAACAGGCGCCTTCATCGATCAGATGGCGACGCTTCTCCAGACGGACGCGGACGGCCTCAATGACATGGCCAAGGAATATACGTCCCTTTATACCATCGCGTCCCGCTGCGGAGTTTTCGCGAAAAGCGATCTTCAACCGCTCATCAACGAAGGAGCCGCCAAGTCCGATCTGGCCGCATCGATCTTTCAGGCGGTAGTCAATCAGACCATTGCCGGACTTGCCTGCGGACGACCGATTCGCGGTCATATCGTTTTTCTGGGCGGCCCGTTATATTTTTGCTCCGAGTTGAGGGCGGCTTTCGAACGCACGCTTTTCGATCAGGCCAAATCATTTTGGATGCCCGAAAACGCCCAACTTTACGTCGCGCTCGGCGCGGCCTTGTCGGCATCCGGCGCAGAGATTGCGGTCCGTGAACTCATGGAGTCCTTCAAGAATAAGAGCGGATTTACCCCGGATATCACCCGGATCGCACCGCTTTTTGCAAGCGTTGAAGAGAAAAGGGCATTCGACGAGCGCCACGACAAAGCGACCGTCGAGCTTTTTGATCTCTCGAAGCAATCCGGGCCCTGCTATCTGGGCATCGACGCGGGAAGCACGACCACAAAGGCAGTCCTGATCAACGGGGAAGGCCAAATGGTCTATACCTATTACGGCGGCAATAAGGGAAATCCGGTCAAGAGTGCCGTGAAGATCATGAAGGAACTCTACCGTCAAATGCCGGATGGTGCCTATATCGCCTATTCATGCGTGACCGGATACGGCGAAAATATCATTCGCGCCGCACTGCGCGTGGATATCGGTGAGATCGAGACGATGGCTCATTTCCAGTCCGCAAAGTATTTTTGTCCCGAAGTCGACTTCATTATCGACATCGGCGGGCAGGACATGAAATGTATGCGGATAAGAAACGGTGTCATCGATTCGATCATGCTGAACGAAGCCTGTTCCTCGGGTTGCGGCTCCTTCATACAAACCTTTGCCGAAAACCTGAAGATGGACTCGCACACTTTTTCGATCGAGGCTCTTTCCGCGGAAAACCCGGTCGATCTGGGCACACGCTGTACGGTCTTTATGAACTCGAAGGTCAAACAGGCGCAGAAGGAAGGGGCTTCGGTCGGCGACATTTCCGCCGGGCTCTCGTATTCGGTCGTCCGTAACGCGCTCTATAAAGTCATTAAGATCCGTGACACGTCCCAACTGGGGGAGCGGATCGTCGTTCAGGGCGGGACCTTTCTGAACGATGCGATCTTAAGATGCTTCGAGCTTATCTCGAAGCGTGATGTCATCCGCCCCAACGTTGCCGGATTGATGGGCGCGTTCGGAGCGGCGATCGTCGCCAAGAAGCGTTGCGAGAAGCCGGAAGAGCGATCTGCCCTCATGACGGCAGAAGAGCTGGAGTCTTTCAAGATGGATACGAAGATGTCGGTTTGCCAGTTGTGTACGAACCACTGCAAGCTGACAATTTCTACATTCTCGAATCACGAGCGATTTGTGTCCGGCAATCGTTGCGAGCGGGGAGAGGGCAAGGATAAAGACGAGAATAAACTCCCCAATTTGTTCAAATATAAGTATGACCGGACGTTCCGGTATAAGCCCCTGGCGCCGGATAAGGCTCCGCGCGGAACGATCGGGATCCCCCGCGTGCTGAATTTGTACGAGAACTATCCGTTTTGGTTCACGGTTCTTACGGAGCTTGGTTTTCGGGTTCAGATATCGTCCCGCTCCGATCACCTGCTTTTCGAAAAGGGCATGGACTCCATCCCGTCGGAGAGCGTTTGCTATCCGGCAAAGCTCGTTCACGGCCACATTGAGGATTTGATCGAAAAAGGTGTCGATACCATCTTTTATCCCTCCATTCCGTACGAGAGAGAAGAGAACAAGGGCGCAAACAATCACTTCAACTGCCCGATCGTTGCGTCCTATCCCGAAGTGATCAAGAACAATGTTGAGAATATATCCTTGCGGAACATACGTTTTCTCAACCCTTTCCTGCAATTTGACAACGCCAAAAAGCTCGCCGTCAAGCTCGTTGAGGTGTTCTCCTATCTCGATATAACACAGGCGGAAGCGCTCCGCGCCGTTGAGGCGGGAAGCGCAGAGTATCGCGAATACAAGGAAGATATCTATCGAAGAGGCCAGGAAGTCGTCGAAGATCTGAACCGTTCGGGTCAACGGGGTGTCGTTCTCGCGGGTCGCCCGTATCACTGCGATCCCGAGGTCCACCACGGTATCCCGGAAATGATCAACGGTTTAGGTCTTGCGGTCCTTACCGAGGACAGCGTCGCCAAGCCGGGAAAACTCGAGCGCCCGATCCGGGTGGTCGACCAGTGGATGTACCATACCCGCCTTTATGAGGCGGCCGCGTTTGTCATCGAGCAGGATAATCTGGAGCTTATTCAACTGAATTCCTTTGGATGCGGGCTTGACGCGGTGACCTCCGATCAGGTGCAGGAGATATTGGAGGCGAGGGGGAAGTTGTACACGTTGCTCAAGATCGACGAGGTCAGCAACCTCGGTGCCGCGCGCATTCGCATTCGATCGTTGAAGGTCGCGATGGACGAGCGCGCTCAAAGCCTTATAGACGGTCACCCCTTGGCAATCAAGAAACCATACACCATCGATCGGGTTCCTTTCACCAAGAAGCACAAGAAGTTACATACGCTTCTTTCTCCGCAAATGGCACCGATCCAGTTCGAGTTTATTGAGGCAATTTTTCGAAATGCCGGTTATCGCGTGAAGGTTTTAAAAGAGGCTTCCTCCGAGGATATCGAGTGCGGCCTTCGTTTTGTCAACAATGACGCATGCTTTCCGACCATCATGGTGGTCGGTCAGTTGATTAACGCCTTTATTTCGGGTCGCGAGGACCCGGACAACACAACGGTGATGATCACGCAGACCGGCGGCGGATGCCGCGCGACCAATTATGTCGCGTTTCTTCGAAAAGCACTGCGCGAGGCCGGCCTTGAGCACGTTCCCGTCATCGCGCTTTCCGCTCAGAGTTTTGAAAAAAATCCAGGCATGAAGTTTACTCTGCCGATCCTTCATCACGCGCTTCAGGCGCTGTGTTACGGTGATTTACTGTCGACTCTTCTCCTGCGTGTACGCCCGTACGAGCAGGTCCCGGGGTCGGCCAATGAGCTCTATCGAATATGGAGCCGTAAGGGCGTAGCCTTTTTCAATCGCGAATCCAAGTTTGACGGACTCACCAAGGAATACCGTATGGGGAGAAAGGACGCCGATGCCGATCCTGCTGTCGTCGACGAAATTTCTCGGGTGATCGGGGACCTTTCCGGGAAACTCTTGTTCGAAAAGGATGCCATCTCGTTTCGCAGTCTGATCGACCGGGTGATCGAGGCTTTTGAGGCGTTTCCGCTAATGGATATTCCGCGAAAACCGCGCGTCGGGATCGTCGGAGAAATCCTTGTTAAATTCCATCCGGACGCCAATAATCATGCGATCGACGTCATCGAGCAGGAGGGCTGTGAAGCAGTCATGCCGGGACTTTTGGACTTCTTTTTCTATTGTGCCTATAATCCGGCGTGGCGCGTCAAGAACCTTGACGGTAATGCCGTCGTCGGGTTCATCTCGGACCGTTTGATCGATATTATGGATCTCTACAGGAAACACATTATCGATCGCATCGCACGTTCCGGAAAATTCCAGGTCCCCGTTTCGATCCGTCATCTTGCGGACAAAGCGCAATCGGTCCTCTCTTGCGGCAATGCGTGCGGAGAAGGTTGGTTCCTGACCGCGGAAATGATCGAGCTCATCGAAAGCGGCGTACCGAATATCGTTTGCGCGCAGCCCTTTGCCTGCCTGCCGAACCATGTCACCGGTAAAGGTATGATCAAGGAACTGAGAAGGCAGTACCCTCAGTCCAATATCGTCCCTATCGACTATGACCCCGGGGCGAGCGAGGCGAACCAACTCAATCGTATCAAGCTGATGATCAGCACGGCACACATGCTTTTCGAAGATCGAAAAGATCCCGTGCGTGTCAACACGCAAGAACGGCAGGCGGAACCGCTACAATTAACGGAGGAGTAAAATGTCGGCAGAGGGCGAGAAAAGAATCCTTTTGATTGACGGAAACAGTATCATCAATCGTGCTTTTTTTGCCCTTTCCGGGCGAAGCAACCTGACCGCGCCCGACGGGACACCGACCGGGGCGGTCAACACTTTTTTAAACACGATTTTCAAGCATATCGAAGACATCCGTCCGACCCATGTTGCC
>JAFGGR010000154.1 GCA_016930475.1 Clostridiales bacterium
AAGTCCTGAAGCGCGAAAAGCCGTTCGCGCACTTCTTTTTCAACGGTACTCATGCTGTGCTCCTCCACACGTCGGCACCCCGGCCGTAGACTTCTACTCCGTGCGCCGGCCGCCCGTACGACTCGGCAGGCGATATTATATTTCCCCTTTTTCCGATGAAGGGACGTTATTTATCTCTTGAAATCCGGCACCCCAGGTATTGATTTCTTGTAGAATGGGTATCAGCGATTTTCCCAATACCGATAATTCATATTCGACACGCAAGGGAACTTCGGGATAGATCGTTCTTTTAATCATACCGTCTTTTTCGAGACTGCGAAGTTGAGCGGTCAAAACTTTTTCGGAAACGCCGGGGAAACACCGATTTAACGCAGTGAATCGAAGAGCCCCTTCTGAGAGATTCCACAAAATGACCGCCTTCCACTTACCGCTGATTAAGTGAACGGCAAGCTCCATCGGGCATCTGAATGTTTTACCGCAATATTCAACCATATAACCGTCCCCTCCCCTTACCGGCCGGTAAGGAACGCACATAAAAGTGCGATATTGTCAGTTGCTTTGTCTGTATATACTATAATCGATAAACATACTATTTTATGAAATGATTCGAGAGGTAATAAAATGAACGCTGTTATTGAGGCCATTGTTTCGCGAAGAAGTATCCGTAAATTTTCTCAGGAAAAGGTATCGAACGAGACGGTTGAGCTCTTATTAACAGCTGCCATGAATGCCCCGTCCGCATGCAATCAACAGGCATGGTATTTTATTGTCGTCACAGACCGGGCAAAGCTTGAAAAACTTTCAACACGTCATGACGGCGTCAATTTTGTAAAAGGCGCACCGGCAGCAATCATCATTTGCGGAGAGCCGGATGCCGCTGTGCTTGATTATTATTGGGTAGACGATTGTTCAGCCGCCACACAAAACCTCCTGCTTGCGGCACATTCCCTTGGGCTCGGTGCCACCTGGACCGGAATTAACCGCCAAGATCCGGAAGCCATTGAGTTTTTCCGTCAGATCCTTACTATTCCGAGACAATATATTCCCTTTTCCATGATCCCCATCGGTTATCCCGCAGAGCAGCGGTCGTTCAGTAATAGATATGACGAGAAGAAAATGAACTGGGATTGATATGTCGGTTCATGCGGTTGCTTTTCGAGCCGGATATAATAACTTTTGTGTGGTAGGTTATGTCCAATGATTCGGACGATCGCGCATGTACAAGAGATGGATGGGATTCAGCTTTGGTGCGTTTATGGTTGGACTTAGATTTTTTAGCGCGAATAGTCTGATGCATAGAGAACGGAAAGCCGATCCGAAAGAGCGGATCGGCTTTTTTCGGCATGCTTTTGTTACGCGAACGCTTCCGATATATAGCAATCAACGTCGCCGCCATCGCTTTAATTCAAGCAAGTGTTACATTATACACGCATCTTTCCCTTCAACGCGGTCGGACGGACGAAGTGATATCGAAAGAAACGGCGGAGCTTTTCAAACAGAGGCTCTTGACCCCGTGGCACAGCTCGTCGTCGTTTACCATCTGATCAAGGCAATTCGCGGCCACGAGGAAGCTGAGAAGCCTGACCCGACTGTCGGCTGGCTCTGATGCGTCGGACCCGGGGAATTCATCCTTCCCTGATCAGTTTCTCTGGCACTCCGGGCAGAAATACACCGAGCCGCCCATGTAATTTTCCTTGACAATCGGGGTGCCGCAGACCGCGCAGGGAGCGAAAGCGGTGTTCTTGGACATCACGGTGCGGTAGCCGCCGGGGTTCCCCAAGAGGTCCTTTTCCGTATCCCGGCCGCCGAGCCGCGTCATCTCCCCGAGCACCTCTTTAATCGCTTCGAGAAGTCCGGCGCGCTCGTCCGCGGTGAGCGTCGCGACCTTGCGCTTCGGATGAATCCGCGCGGCAAAAAGAATATCCTGGAGACTTCCGTTCGCGATGCCCGGGAACCTCTGTTCCGTCGCCAGGAAAGCTTTGGCGGTGAGGTTCGGCTTGCTCTCAGCGAGTCTCTCGTGATACACCGCGTCAAATCCTTCCGAGAACGGCGAGACCGACTCGCGGCTCGCGATGTAGTACTTGTTGAAATAGTCTTCCTCATGGACGCTGATGCCGCCGTACATCGATACGGTAAACACCAGATTCCGACCGTCGTCCAGAGCGAGGCGGAGCTGATAGTCCTTCGGCACTTCGTCGTCGCGAAGGAGCCGCAGGTTGATTCCGTCATCGACCGAGAGTCGCAGACTGTTATCGAAAACTATCTCCGCGAAAATTCCGAAGCCCTCAGCCCGCTCGATCCGCGCGCCGCCGATTCTCTTTTCGAAAAGCGCCGGTTCCGGCTCGAAAAAGCAGAACTTATGTATCTTTGTCGGCAGGTATACCGCCTCGATTCTCCGCCCGGCGACGTGCTCGTTCAGTTGTTTTGAAAGGGTCAGGACCTCGGGTAATTCAAGCATTTCTTCTCCTCCCCGCCCGCAACCGCTTTCGGGGCGTCTAAGAGCGTAGTTCCCCGCTCACAAGCGTTTTACCGGATGCCTCAGGATCGTCTTCATCTTCGCCGGATCTCCTTTTCGAGGATCCGACAGGTAGATCTCATGGTGTCGGCGCGTGTCCGAGAAATCCTCGGCCAGGCCGTTCGCGCCCGTGAAGTCCATCATCTTCCGGATCGTCTCCGCCTCCGTCGAAAACGGCCCGATATGCATGCACTGGACGCACAGGCCTTCTCGGAAACGGACAAGCCGTGCCTTGCTCAAATCGAGGCCGGGCTTCTTTTTCGCGACGATCGCGCGCGCCTTCTCGAAAAGCTCCGGGGTCACGAATTCCGGCTGACGGAGCATCGCCGTCCACCGATATTTCGACTTGTCCCTGAAGTCACTGTCCGGCTCATCGTCCACCCACCAGTAACCGTCTAA
>JAFGGR010000155.1 GCA_016930475.1 Clostridiales bacterium
ATCATTTAACGTCGGGCGCTCCCGGTTGCGGATGATCGAGAGACATTCGGAGCCTGTGCTTCGGTGCTTCGGAAGCGACGGCAGACGTCCTCTCGGCGCGTCCGTGTCCGGACCGGGCAGTTTCCGCCCCGAATGGAGCGACAGCAGATCCGTCAGTTTTCGGCGCATCTCATCCCGGGTCACGATCGCATCCAAAAATCCGTGTTTGAGTATAAATTCCGAACGCTGAAAATCGTCCGGCAGAGCCTGCGCGATCGTTCCCTCAATGACTCTTCTGCCGGCAAAACCGATGAGCGTATCTGGCTCGGAAAGAATAATATCTCCGAGTGAAGCAAAGCTCGCGGTTACGCCACCGGTCGTCGGATCAGTCATCACACACAAAAACAAAAGGCCGGCACGATGGTGGCGCTCGACGGCGCCCGCGGTCTTGGCCATCTGCATCAAAGAAACGATTCCCTCCTGCATTCTGGCGCCGCCGGAAGCCGTAAACAGAACGACCGGCAGTCTTTTTTCCGTAGCCGTTTCGAAAAGCCTTGTGATCTTCTCGCCGACGGCGGAACCCATCGATCCCATCAAGAAGTTGGAGTCCATCGCTCCGATCATGCACGGAAAGCCTCCGACGGATGCGCTTCCGACAATGACCGCCTCGGTCATTCCCGTTTTTTCCTGAAGTTTACGCAGACGATGCCCATACCGCGGAAACGAGATCGGATCTTTTCCGTACAACGTTTCCCACAGTTCCTCGAATGAGCCCTCATCGACGGTCATCGCCAAACGTTCTTTCGCATTGACCCGAAAACAGTGACCGCAATGCAGGCATACACTTCGGTTTTCTTCAAAATCTTCCCGAAGCATCACTCCCTGGCAAGACGGACAACGAACCCAGAGGTCGTCGGGGATCGGCATCAAATAACTAAAGCGATCCTTGACGCCGGTCTTTCCGACCTCGCCCCGGACATTGCTTTTTCCCGCCGCTTCCTGCTCCTCCAAATATTTTCGGTTCATCGCCAAACGATCCCGAATCATCGAAAATGAATCTTCCATGAATATCACTCCTTAATACGCTTCCTTGCACGAGTGCAATTTGCGCAATCATTCTTGCTTGCGATCAATCCTTTTCGGGAAGCAATGCTTCTCTTTTTCGGTCCAAATAAGTGTTGTCATAATGACCTCGAATGAAGTCCGGCTCGCGAAGAATCGCCAAGTGAAAGTCGATGTTGGTTTTCACCCCGACGATAACAAATTCCAACAAAGCACGTCTCATCCGAACGATCGCCTCTTCCCGGCCGGATGCGTGAACGATCACCTTTGCCAGGAGCGAGTCATAATACGGCGGGATGGTATATCCCTGATAAGCCGCACTGTCGATGCGTACTCCGGGACCGCCCGGCAAATGCAGTGTCTGAATGGTTCCCGGGCAAGGTCTGAAGTCATTTTCGGGATCTTCCGCGTTGATCCGACATTCAATGGAATGTCCCCGAAAGACAATGTCTCTTTGCGAATAGCGGAGGATCTCTCCGGCGGCAACGCGAATTTGCTCTTGGATCAGGTTTACGTCGGTGATCGCTTCACTGACCGGATGCTCCACCTGGATCCGTGTGTTCATCTCCATAAAATAGAAGTTTCGGTTCTTGTCCACGAGAAATTCGATGGTGCCGACGCCCGTATATCCGATTTTTCGAGCAAGACAAATCGCGGCGCCGCCCATTTGGAATCGCAAATCATCCGTCATAAATGGCGATGAGGCTTCTTCGATGATCTTCTGGTTCCGCCTTTGGATCGAGCAATCACGGTCGCCCAAATGGATTACGTGACCGAACTCGTCGCACAGCAGTTGGATCTCGATATGTCTTGGCTCCAGGACAAGCTTTTCGAGATAAACCTCATCATTTCCGAAGCACGCCTTGGATTCCGTCTTGGCCATTTGAAAAGCACCGGCAAGATCCGATTCGCTGTTGGCGATCCGCATACCCCGGCCGCCGCCGCCCTGCGATGCTTTGATCAGCACCGGGTATCCGATACGCTCGGCGTCGCGTTTTGCGGTCCCCAAATCCGCGACCGCCCCGACCGAACCCGGGATGATCGGGATCCCGGCCTGCTCGGCCGTCTTGCGGGCATTGGATTTATTCCCCATCAAGTCCATGATCTGAGCGCTCGGTCCGATAAACTTGATCCCGCATTTTTCGCACAGACGCGCAAAAACGGGATTCTCCGATAAAAATCCGAAGCCCGGATGAATCGCCTCGGCGCCGGTCGTCAGGCACGCGGAGAGGATCGCCTGCATATTCAGGTAACTGTCCTTGGACGCCGCCGGTCCGATACAGACGCATTCGTCCGCAATTTGCGCGTGCAATGCATCTCGATCCGCTTCGGAACAAACCGCTACGCTCGTAATACCCATCTCGCGACACGCACGGATGATCGTAACTGCAATTTCACCGCGATTGGCAATCAGAATTTTTTGAAACATTTTGGTCTCCTTCGTGTACGACAAATAAGCATGCCTTCCGCTCTCGATCGATAAATCGATGACCGATCGGCATGATCGGCAAAGTGCCGAAACCTTATTCCTTTTTCGCCTCGCCGACCGCAAACATGATTTCGGCGGAGGCACACAGAGCGTCTTCAACGAAGGCTTTGCCTTCTCCGAATCCGATCGGTCCGCGCTGTTTGGTCATACGCACCTCAAGCCTCAATGTATCCCCCGGAAATACGCTCTTCTTGAACCGAACCTTGTCGATCCCCGCGAAAAAAGCAATTTTTCCCTTGTTTTCGGGCTTACTGAGCGCAACGACCGCTCCGGCCTGCGCCATGGATTCTACGATCAAGACTCCCGGCATGACGGGCATCTCGGGAAAATGTCCCTTGAAATAATACTCGTCCGCACGAACATGTTTTTGAGCGATGATGTGTTCCCCGTCCATTTCCAGGACCTCGTCGACCAGTATGAAGGGCTCTCTGTGCGGAATGATTGCCTCGATATCCGCTCGATCCATAATCGGTTTAGTCATCGTTACCCTCCTTTTTGTCGCTCGGTTCAATAACAAACAGTTCTTGTCCGAACTCGACACGGCTGGCCTTCTGAACGAGTATCTCGCAAACCGTACCGGAGATCGGACTGGTCACTTCATTCATCAGTTTCATCGCTTCGATGATGCAAAGAACATCGCCCTTTTTCACGACCGAACCCACTTCGACATACGGATCCTGATCGGGTGCCGGTGTATCATAAAAAACGCCGACAACGGGGGACGTGACCACATGCCCGGAGTACGAGGGCTCGGACGACTTCAAATCATCCTTTATCTCTGCGTCGTCATGACACATCTCCGGATCAGCGATCCGATTTCTATCTGCACCCGTCCCGAGCGCGATCGGTGCCTTTCTGGAAATACTGAGTCGATTGTTGCCTTCGCCCATGCGAAAATGGGTAATGCCCTCTTTTTTCATCAGCGACATTATTTCCTTCAGTTGCTTAAACGACAGTCCCGTTACGGAAATCGGAGTTTCTTGCTCCCCTGTTTTTTTCGTTTCCGGTGTCATAGTTCTTCTCCTACCTTTCTGAAAAGCAATGATCCGTTTTGCCCTCCGAATCCCAAAGAATTGGATACGGCAACCGATATTGTCTTTTGCTTTGCCCGATGAGGCGTGTAGTCCAAATCACATTCCGGATCCGGCTCGAAAAGCCCGATCGTCGGAGGAATGATCCCCTTTCTTATCGCCATGATCGACGCGACGGCTTCAACGCCTCCGGCGGCACCGAGCAAGTGTCCGGTCACGGACTTCGTCGAACTGACGGATACCGATTTCGCGATTTCTTCGCCCATCGCGTATTTGATGGCGAGGGTCTCGTACTTATCGTTGAGCGGCGTTCCCGTACCGTGTGCATTAATATAGTCGACTTGGTCCGGCGTAACATTTCCTTCGCGCATCGCAAGCTTCATCGCCGTTCCCGCGCCCTTCCCTTCCGGGTCCGGGCTGGTGATATGAAACGCATCGGCCGTCGCGCCGTACCCGGCGATTTCCGCCAGAATGTTCGCACCGCGGTTCACCGCGTTTTCCATCGTTTCCATAAACAAAATACCCGCGCCCTCGGCAATAACAAAGCCGCCTCTTCGCGAGTCAAACGGAAGCGAGGCAAGGTCGGGGTCATCCGTCATGCTCAAAGCCCTCATATTGGTAAATCCGGCAAGCGCGATCCGCGTGATCGGCGCCTCCGCTCCTCCGGCCAGCGCAGCCTTCAAATATCCGAGTTTGATTTTGTGAAAAGCTTCGCCGATCGCGTGTGTTCCGGACGCACAGGCCGTCGTTACACAGTAGTTCGCCCCTTTGATCCCGTAAATCATCGACAGCGTTCCGGACGCGATGTTACTGATCATCATCGGAATAAAAAGCGGCGATATACGATCCGGTCCGCCATTGACCAAAAGCGCTTCAAACTGATTCTGCAACGTATGAAGTCCTCCGACACCCGATCCGACGATGACCCCGGTATCAAACGGATCCATCGTCGAAAAATCAATACCGGACATCTCGATTGCTTCCTTGGCGGCCGCTACGGCAAACTGACAATACCGATCTGTCCTCCGCGCTTCTTTTCGATCCAGATACATGGTCGCGTCGAAGCCTTTTACCTCTGCGGCCGTATTGACGCGAACTCCGGGATAAATATCTTTATCAATTTTCCCGATCCCGTGTCTTCCTTCAATCAAGGCTTCCCAAAAATCTGCAACCGTTTTTCCGACGGGAGAAATGACTCCCATACCGGTGACAACGACGCGGGGTCTTCCCGCATGATCCTGATATGAATGGTTCTTCGTGGGGGATCCTGACATACGCTCCTCCTGCTATTTCGTTTTTATCTCGAAAATCACCGTTGTGCTCCCGGTCATTTTCTTGATTACAATACCAACCCTCCGGATACTTCGATGACCTGACCGGTAATATATGAAGCCTCATCGGACGCGAGAAAGGCGATCAGCGAAGCGACGTCCGAGGGCTGTCCGAATCGCTTCAGCGGGATGCGCTCGATCGCCGATTCCTTCACCTTGTCCGGCAGTGCGTCCGTCATCTGTGTTTGGATAAATCCGGGAGCAACGGCGTTTACCGTGATGCCCCGTCCTCCGACCTCCTTGGCCAGGCTTTTGGTCAATCCGATCAGCCCCGCTTTCGATGCGGAATAATTAGCCTGTCCCGCATTCCCGTAAATTCCGGAAACGGAGGACATATTGATAATTCTACCGCTCCGCTGTTTTACCATCATGGGCAGACACAGCGATGCCAGCATAAACGCGCCCGTCAGATTCGTGTCGATGACTGCAGAGAACTGATCTCTGTCCATGCGCATCGCTAACCCGTCCTTGGTTCGTCCCGCGTTGTTGACCAAAAGATCCACTCTCCCGAATGTTTCCTTCGTCACATCAACGGCATGCTTGCAATCTTCTTCCAGCGAAATGTCCGCACTCAGCGTGATCGCCTGTATGCCCTCCTGCATCGCCGCACACTCGCTTCGGACGTTTTCGAGTTCTTCGGTGACCTTAAGATCGAGCAATACGAGATCGTAATTTTTCCGAGCCAGCGTTCGGGCGATTTCCGCTCCGATCCCTCTGGCCGCTCCGGTAACGATCGCTACTTTTTTCTCTGATTGACCATCCATTAAATTGACCCTCCCCATTCCATGATTTTTTCATATTCGGTAAACATTTCCTTGATGATCTCTTTTACGGACATGATCCGATTGACCATTCCCGCAATTTGGCCGGCCATAAATGTGCCGCCTGTAAGATCACCTTCTTTGGCCGCTTTTCGAAGCGATCCGAGTGTGACCGCTTCCAATTCCTCGAAGCTCGCGCCCCTCTTTTCCATCTCGTCTATCTCACGCGTCAGTTGGTTTGAGATACAACGAACCGGGTGACCGCCGCTTCTGCCGGTCACCCGGGAGTCGATATCTTTGCTTCTTACGACCAGGTCCTTGTAGTTGGAATGGATATTGCACTCCTCAGACGCGAGAAAACGCGTGCCTACCTGTACTCCGCTTGCGCCGAGCATACTGACCGCGGCAATTCCTCTGCCGTCGGCGATCCCGCCGGCCGCGACGACCGGAAGGCTGACTGCGTCGACTACCTGCGGAACTAGGGTCATCGTTGTCAATTCTCCGATGTGACCGCCGGCCTCGTATCCTTCCGCGACCACCGCATCCGCACCGAGACGCTCCATCCGACGAGCCAGCCCGGTAGACGCCACAACGGGGATCACCTTGATCCCGGCCTTTTTCCACGCCTCTATGTATTTGCCGGGGGATCCCGCTCCGGTCGTCACCACCGGGACCTTCTCCTCGATAACAACTTCCGCAAGATCCGGAGTGTACGGGCTGAGAAGCATAATGTTTACTCCGAACGGCTTGTCGGTCATCAACCGGGTTTTCTTAATTTCCGCCCGAAGGAGATCCTTATCCATCGATCCCGCGGCAACAAGGCCCAATCCTCCGGCATTGGACACGGCCGCCGCAAGATTTGCGTCGGCGACCCAAGCCATTCCTCCCTGAATCAACGGATACTGTGTGCCGAGGATCGACGTCAGTATTGTCTTCATATCTGTTGCTCTCCCTGTTTTGCTTTTCGAAAAACGATCAAAACGACTTCCTCGGCGCGATTGGATCATTTATCCTTCCATTTTCTAGAATATGCAGGCGCAAGCACCATACGTCAATCCACCGCCGAATCCGGTCAAAATAAGTGTCTGACCGCGCCGGATCTGCCCCGAACGAACATACTGATCCAAACAGATCGGCACGGACGCCGAAGAAGTGTTTCCGGTCTCGGCGATCGTGGATAACATTTTCTCGAAATCCAACCCGAGACGCTTCGCCGAGGCCTGAAGGATCCGGTCGTTTGCCTGATGCGGCACGACATAATCAATTTCATCCAATCGAATGCCTGTCCGGCTCAGCACTTCCTCGATTGCGTGCGGCATCGCCGTCGTCGCAAATCGATAGACTTCGGGACCCTTCATCGAAAGGAAAATGCCGGTCTCATGTCCGAACCGGTCTTCGGGAACAGCCTTATCCGGATCACTGAACGGGTGCGTAGCCACTTCAAACGCTTTTCCCGTCATATACCCGCCACCGTCTCCCTGTGCACCGAAAAACGCGTCATAGACTTCGGTCGGAGCGACGGTCTTTCCGTCCGCTTCCCGGTTGGATAAAACGACAGCCCCTGCCCCGTCTCCGAATAGTACGCAGGTCCGTCGATCCGAAAAATCGACAATTTTGGAAAGGCTTTCCGATGCGACGACCAGAGCCGTTACCGGTTCCGGGCTCATCAGATAACGCATGGCAATATCGAAAGCCTGAATAAAGCCCGTGCAAGCCGCATTGACATCAAAACAAAAAGCATTGACCGCCTTCGTTTCGTCCTGAATGATCGTTGATAAATTCGGCGTGGTATAATCATTAGTCAGAGTAGACGCGATAATGATATCGATCGACTCGGGAGAGACCCCCGCGTCTTTCAACGCCACGAAAGAAGCTTTTACCGCCATCTCCCACGTTGTCTCCCCGTCGCATAAATGACGGCGCGAAATTCCCGTGCGCGAAGTGATCCACTCGTCGCTGGTATCAATGATCTTGGCGTACATTTCATTATCCACCGTCAGTGGCGGAAGATATGAGCCGGTCCCAAGAATCTTATAGGGTGTATTCACAAACTTTTCCTCCGTTGAGCGCATCGGAAATGAATCATTATCCCGCGCACTCTTGAAATTCTTTTGAAAATCAATTATTTTGATAGTCAAAGGTTCAGAGACATTCTACTCTCTTTGCATCCCTGCGTCAATACGAGGAGGTCACTACAAATGAAGTCCTATTTATTTCCCGGACAAGGCGCACAAACCGTAACCATGGCCGGAGAGATCCTGTCTGCTTTCCCGCAAGCCGTCCGCCTGTACGATGAAGCGCAAGAGATCATCGGCACGGACCTGCGCAACCTTCTTCCGGAACAGTTGGCGCAAACCCGTTTCGCCCAACTTGCCATCATTGTCCACAGCATCTCTTGTCTCGAAAAGCAACGCCACGGTTCCCCCGAATCCGAAACCGTGGCAATGGCCGGCTTTTCGCTCGGTGAATATACGGCATTGTACGCGGCGGGGATCATAACGTTTTCAGACCTTCTGCGACTCGTCAATGAGCGGGCAAAAATCATGCAGGAAGCCACAAAACGTCATCCCGGCACCATGTACGCGATCATCGGGCTTCGGGACGAGCAAATCGAAGAGACCATTGCCGAGTATGAAGACGTTTATGCGGTCAACTTCAATTGCCCGGGGCAACTCGTGATCGCGGGAAAAATCGGACCGACGGACGAAGTCGCCGAAAACCTTCTGGCGATCGGCGCACGCAGAGCACACAAGCTCGCGGTGAACGGAGCCTTCCATACCCCGTTGATGAATGACGCCGCCGAAGAGCTTGAGCGCTTCGCCGCAAGTATTTCTTTTCAAAAGCCCCGATCTCCCATTTATTCAAACACGACCGCCGACCGGATCGCGGACGATACCAATTTTCCCCGATATCTGGCAAAACACATGGTTTCGCCGGTCCGCTTCACCGACGAGATCCGTAAGTTACGCAAGGACGGCTTTTCCGAGCACATCGAGTTGGGTCCGGGCCATGTCTTGACCGGATTGGTGAAGAAAATTTGAGTCCCGAGATATAGCCCAAAAGGGCAATAATCTTTCGGTATTATCCCAAAAATTGGACATTGCGGCCATGTTCTGTTAGAATTTTGGCGTTACAACAAATTGGTAACGACGCAACGCCTGCCGCAAACCAGAACCGTAAGGACAGGCATCGGAAGCGTTTCGAAATATTCGGATTTCGGCTTTCTACGGAATTATGCCGATATGTATATTCAGGATCTTAACGGATTATTGTGTGTTTTTCCGAGTTAGATGATGTTTCTGTTTATTGTTGCTCGGGCATTTTTGTGTGTCGGAAACAACGGTTCTGTCAACCCACAGACCTTCAAACGAAAGGATAACGAGATATGAATACAGGAGTAGCCGAAACCAAAATTAAGCTGGAGAATCGCTGGCTTGACGATAAAGCATACGCGAACTGGACGAACTGGAAATGGCAGGTGTCCCATTGCATCAAGGACATTGATACGATCGAGAGGATCCTGGATATAACGATCGATCCGGAGGAGCGAGTGCAGATCCAACAGACGATCGATCATTTTCCGATGTCTGTGACCCCGTATTATTTATCACTTGTCGATCCCGACGATTACAAGAACGACCCCGTTTTCAAGCAGGCTTTTCCGGATAAGCGTGAGTTACATATCACAAGTTGCGATATGTCCGATCCGCTCGCGGAGGACACGCACAGTCCCGCCCCGGGCATCACGCATCGATATCCCGATCGCGTGCTGTTCTGCGTCAGCAATGTATGTGCCATGTATTGTCGCCATTGTACGCGCAAGCGCAGAGTGGGCGACATCGATTCCGTTCCGAGCCGCTCGGAATTGAAGGAAGGATTGGAATACATCCGGAACACACCGGTCGTTCGCGATGTTTTACTCTCCGGCGGAGATCCGTTCCTTCTGCCGGATGAAAGGATCCAATGGTTGCTGGACGAGCTCAACAAGATCGAGCATGTCGAAGTGATCCGCATCGGCACGCGTACGCCGGTCGTACTGCCGTACCGGATCACCGACGAATTGATCGAGGTCTTGAAATCAAGCGAAAAGCCGGTCTGGATCAATACGCATTTTAATCACCCGCAGGAGATGACATCGACCGCCAAAAGGGCATTGAAGATGCTTGCGATGGCGGGGATCCCTCTGGGGAATCAATCCGTTCTTCTCTCCGACATCAACGACTGTCCGCGGATCATGAAGCGACTGGTGCACAAATTGGTTCGCAACCGCGTTCGCCCTTACTATCTGTATCAGTGCGATCTTTCCGAAGGACTGGAGCATTTTCGAACTTCGGTCGGAAAGGGGATCGAGATCATGGAGAGCCTACGCGGACATACCAGCGGCTTCTGTGTGCCGACCTATGTGATCGACGCGCCCGGCGGTGGAGGGAAAATACCGATCGCGCCCAACTATTTGATTTCTTGGTCCACCAACAAGGTCATTCTTCGAAATTACGAAGGAGTCATTACGACCTATCAGGAGCCGGATTGTTATCAACACACATCATGCGACCTGAAGTGCGACACCTGCAATTTACAGCTCAAGCTCGATGAAGCGGAAGAAAAAAGTGTCGTCGGTATTTCCCGATTGCTTGCGGACTATGACGAAACCATCACATTGACTCCCACGGAAGTAGAAGTCATCGAGCAAGAGATCGAAGAAAGCGAGATCGATCATTCGAACGGAAGTGACGCATGACAGAGCAAAGAGATCTTGTTGAGAACCTCGGCGCATCCACTGTTCATCACGGGAAGCAGAGCGATCGCATTTATCTGATGCGCTTTGATGCCGCGGATATGCCGGATCTTCCGGTTCGGTTGATCAAACTGGCCGAGCGCGATCAGTACTCCAAAATCGTATGCAAGATCCCGGCGTCCTACGCTCAGGAATTTGCGGTGTACGGTTTTGCGAAAGAGGCCGTGATTCCCGGCTACTACAACGGCCGGGAGGACTGTGTTTTTGTCTCGCTTTTCACAAAATCCTCGCGGAAATACCCGACCGAAGGCAAAAAAATCAAAGAAATTCTCGACCGCGCTTTATATCGATCGAAGCAAGAAAAGGCACCCCCAGTTTTGCCGGACGGTTTTTCCGCCGGGATCATGAGCGAGAAGCACGCGGATGAGATCGCCACGGTGTATCGCGAGGTCTTTAAGACCTACCCCTTCCCCATCACGGAAGCGGAGTACATCCGCAGCACGATCCGCGACAATGTCATCTACTTCGGTATCCGTCATCACGATCGACTGGTCGCGCTGTCTTCGATCGAGGCCTCGTACAAAGCGGAAAACGGCGAAATGACCGATTTCGCGACATTGCCGGATTACCGCGGACGCGGGCTTGCCGGGCATCTTCTCCATGCGATGGACGATCATTTTCGAAAAATCGGCCTGAAGACCGCATACACGATCGCGCGCGCCGTATCTCCCGGCATGAATTTAACATTCGCCGGTCGCGGCTATCGCTTCGGAGGAACGCTGATCAATAACACCCAGATCGCCGGCTCGCTCGAGAGCATGAATATCTGGTATAAGGCAATTGGGGAGTGATATCTTTCCCGCTGAGACGACAAAAGCGCGGCACTTCGATGCCGCGCTTTTCGATTGCGTAAATCATGTTCGGTATTTAAGCGCGCGGATCACGCGCGGACCAGCCGGTGAAAAATCTTCTTGCCCTTCTTGAGGATCGCCTCGCCGTCCGTGAAATCCTCTTCCGTGATCGCATAGAACGGATCGGTGACGGCCTGCCCGTTCAGGTAGACGCCGTTCTGAGTGATCATGCGCCGCCCCTCGCCTTTACTGGCCATCAATCCGGTCTCCAGGAGCAGATCCAGGATCGGAACGCCCCCGGCAAGCCGCGCGGCAGGAATCCCGGTCGTCGGCATATCCTCGGACACGCCCGCCCCCTCGAAAAGCGCCTCAGCCTGGGCCTTGGCCGCCTCTGCCGCCTCCGCGCCGTGAACGATGCTCGTCACCTCGAACGCAAGCCGTTTCTTTGCCTCGTTGATCTCCGCATCTATAAGCTTTCCGTATTCCGCGATTTCCTCGAGCGAGATAAACGTCAGAAGCTTCATGCACTTGATGACGTCGGCGTCGTCAACATTTCTCCAATACTGGTAGAACTCAAACGGTGAGGTCTTGTTCGGATCGAGCCAGACGGCGCCGCGCGCGGTCTTACCCATCTTATTGCCCTCACTGTTCGTCAATAGCGCAAATGTCAGCCCGAACGCCTCGCCCTGCTCTTTTCGGCGAACCAATTCGACGCCGCCCAGGATATTCGACCACTGGTCGTCTCCTCCGAGCTGCAACGTGCAGTTATGCTTCTTATAGAGGTACAGGAAATCATAACTTTGCATAAGCATGTAATTAAACTCGAGAAACGTCAGCCCCTTCTCCATCCTCTGCTTATAGCAGTCGGCGGTCAGCATCCGGTTCACCGAAAAATGCGGCCCGATATCACGGATGAATTCAACATAATTCAGATCCAGAAGCCAATCGGCGTTATTGACGATCATAGCCTTGCCGTCGGTAAAATCGACGACTGTGCCCATCTGTTTCAAGAAGCACGCGACATTGTGCGCGATGTCTTCTTTGCTGAGCATCTTACGCATATCCGTCCGCCCGCTCGGGTCCCCGATCATCGCGGTCCCGCCGCCCATCAGGGCGATCG
>JAFGGR010000156.1 GCA_016930475.1 Clostridiales bacterium
GCTCAAATCAAGTAATCACCGGGTTATCCGACGTACATTCCGGAAAATAATCGGACCAAAGATGATCCTTTTTGAAAAAGTCATCCGACCGGCATAAATAGCTGTTCATCACCTCGCCGCCGGTATCCGGAATCGGATCGTCCCAAGTCACATCCACATGATACCAGATACCTCCTATTTTGACTTGATTCCAAGCGTGCGGGACAAATCGCATTTGAGAATCAAAAGCCTTTCCGGAAACAACACGCGTTTCAACGCCGGAAATGATCATAATGGCCGCAAAAGCCTCGGAATACCCTTGGCACTGCCCCTGACCGTCCTTTAACACACTGAGGGCGGTCGCCAGATAATCCTTATCCGCAGACTCCGTATAAACAGTATTCACGATCAGATAATCATGAATGGCCCTGACCTTTTCGTAATCACTCATATCCTTACGAATATGCTTCTCCATGATCTCCGTGATCAATTCGTCCAGAACGATTTGTTCTGCGACCGTGAACGTCGGATTATCTTGAGTCCGGTACGCACCGATGACCGTTCCACAGTGATTGTATGAGAAAATCAACCGAATCGTACACGGCGAGCGGTTATCATACTCGATCTGGACCTCTCCGCCCTGGAACGCGGAATGCAGAGCGCCGGCGACCGTTAATTCATCCCAGTATCGGGTAAACATGGGGTATTCTTCCACCTGAATGTACTCATCCGCGGAAAAAGAATACAGGGCGTCCTGAAGCACAAAGAAAAGATCCTGACTGCTGCCGATTTCATGGGTTTCCCGTCCGTCCGGAGGGGTCAGCTTGCCGAAGCCCGCCCCGGGAGCCGGCAGCATCCCGGATATGTTATCCTCAATTACGCTTCCGAGCTCAGACAAATCAAGATTCAGAGAACAGGACGAAAGGAATAAAGACGCGGCAACAAATAAGACCGCCGCCGCGATCACGCCGGATCTAAGAAGCTTTTGAAGTGACGAAATCAAAAATCCCTTTGTGCTTTTATGCAAATTACCGCGCCTCCCGGAAAAGCAAACCATTCAACTTATACAATACCACAATTTGAAATGCATCGAATAGAGGCGAGGACGAATATCAAGTTCCGTTAACCGGTTAATTTGTTCTTCCTTGTTTCGTCGTAAATCGTGTTTACGTCAAAAAGCCTCGAGTAGTTCGCGTTCCGGAGCGTGTCGCCGTTCATCATCGCGCGGTCCATGTACATGTAGTTATCCCCGAAGGTGTAATACGGATAGGGACCGACGCCGAAAAAGATGCGGAATCCGAGGTTCTTCAGGTAAACGCACCGACTGTCCGAGCCTTTTATGAAATTGCCGTTGGGATAAACGAGCATATCCACTTCGCCGGTCAATGGTGCGACTTGATCGAGCCACTTGCCGGTATCGTTTCGAATAACCTCCATCGTGCTGTCATCCGCATTGATATAACCATATGTGGATGAAGCAAAGACCCAACCGGTATCTTTGAGTTTTTCGACGATTTCGATCACCTTTTGACGATTCAGTTCGATATCTTCCTCGGAAGGCTCTTCCGCCGGAAGAGCCATAGCAGCCAATGCTTCATTTCTGTCGTCGATCTGATCGGGATCGGTGATGTAGCCGAAAACGGTTTCATAACCGGAAAGAGAAATGATCCCTTTGGTACCGTTAAAAGAAAAGTCCGGATTCGCCTCAACAAAAGAATCCAGAATTCCGATCGCTTCGGCGGTTCGGCTCACCACCTTCTGACCCGACTCATTCAAGTATTCCCCGCAAATCTGCTCCTGATCGTTAAAAACCAATCTGGAACACAAGCCCTTTCCGTACTGATACGCTGAGTAGTTCACGTTTTCCACGATGATCACCAGCGGTTTTTTTCCTTTCGGCACCAACAGAGCTTTGTCGAGCAGAAAAGTATCGTTCGTCATATCGACCATTGAGTGCGGATCGATGAGAATATAGTCCTTTTCGTAGAGAGCCTGGAGGATTCGTTTAAACTCCTCCGTCGTCAGATAGAAAGACTCCGTCGTCGATCCGCCGCCGGTCGAAAAAGCCACCCCGGTGTCGGCGATGAGGGGCTTAACGCAAATGACTTCGATTTGCCCGAAATAATTCTCGACCAGAACGGTATTGGATGTTGCATCCAGGAGTTTGGCCTGAACTTTCTGGTCGTCCGGAAAAATGCGGGCCATGTCAGAAAGGATTTTCTCCGCCGAATAATATCGGAAATTCGCGAGCAGGTCGTCGCACTGTTCCATGATCGGCTCGTACATCACGTTCTTGAGTTCCGAAAGTCTGCGATTGGCGTACGAGTAAACGAAACCGTCCGAAACTCCGAGAATGTATTCGAACTTGATCGCCGCCGGAATATAATCGTTCTCTTCGAAAAGCCGTTCGGCTTCCTGAATATCTCCCCTCGCGATCTCAATGCTGTCGATCTCCTTCCGGAGCGGAGATGCAAAGGCCTCAACATTGGAATAGTCGCCGATTTGATCGAAAATATACTGGAGCGTAGGTTTTTCGACCGTTCCGAGCAGAAATTCCTCCGCAAGATCATTGAGCCAATTCGTCAGCGACGCGCCGGTCATTTCCTTCATCTGCTCCAGGAACGCGCGGTCGTCGTTTCCCGGCTGATAGCGGTTATTTCGGATTCGCTCCTCGATGGAACGGACACGCTCATCAACGATACTCTCCATCGAAAGAAGGATTTGCTTTTCCTTTTCGACGGAAGAGAGTTTCTCAGGGGGTACTTCAACGATCTTGGCGTGTATATCCCGATACATCTCCAGCGCTCTGTTGTAATCCCGGTCCTCCAAAGCCTCTTTGAAAGTGGAGAGCACGCCGGATAGTCTGGTATTGTTGTTATAAATCATTCCGAGAACAGCGGAATAGAGGACCAGTATGATCAGGCATATGGTGATCACGGTCCTTTTTTCTCGAGTTAAAGGCCTCTCGATTCGTTTATCAATACCAAAATCGGCAGTCAATCGATCATTCTCCTAAGGTCAGCTGTCGGTTCTTAAGGGTCTCTTCCTTCAAATAATAACCGATTGCCGGCGTTTTGCGAATACGGTAATATTCCGGATCGGTAAAACCGACCTCCGAAAGACGCGTTACCGAGGTCATTCGACTTCCCTTCTTGGATACCAGCACCTGCACTCCTTGTGAGTTTCGGGTCGCCTTGACCGGAATCAGAGCACTTGAGAAAACGATTGCTTTTCTCAGCGACGAGAAAGCGGCAAAATCTTCCGCCTCCGTCAGGTAATGAATGCTGATGATCGGCGATCCCTCAAAGCATGCGTGGATCAGCTTCTTTCGGTTCTGCTTGGTCTCGTAAGCGCTGAGAGGGATCCGGGACATTTTCCCGTTCTCATAGGAAAAGAGCATCTCCCCCGCGTAATCTTCCGTGATCAGCATGAAGAGGATCCGTTCTCCCGCCTCGCTGTTTAAAATATTCGGCAGATAAGTGCCTAACTCGGACGGCTTCGTATCGGGAAGCTCATGAATTCGCATCTTATACACACAGCAGGCGCTCGAAAAAAACAGCACCTCGCTCTTGTTCTTGCCTTCCGCCTCAATAATGATCCGGTCCTCTTCCTTGGTCTTCAGTTCACCCGCGCTTCTCAGCGATGTGAGCGGAAGCTTCTTGATGTATCCGTGTTCGGTAAGAAACAACTTGAGCCGATAGTCCTCGATCATGTTGTCGTCGTTGAAAGTCACCGCGTGCTCCGCTTTCAGAAGTTCGCTCCTGCGATCCTTACCGAACCGCTTGGCAACGTTCTCGAGCGTGGCGATGATCAACGCGTCCAAGCGTTTGGGTTTGCTTAAAATGTCTTCCAGGTCCTTGATCTCATCGATCAATTGCTCCCGGTCCGCGGTCCGGTTCAGGATGTACTGGCGGTTGATATTTCTCAGCTTGATCTCCGCGACGTATTCCGCCTGAAGAGAATCGATATCAAAGCCCTTCATCAGGTTCGGGATGACATCGACCTCAAGTTCTGTGTTGCGTATGATCGCGATCGCCTGATCGATGTCCAGAAGGATCTTTGCCAATCCATCCAACAAGTGAAGCCGGTTCTGCTTCTTCTGTAGATCGAAAAGCAACTCGCGCTTCTGGCAGGCGCGCCTCCAGACCAACCATTCGGCAAGAAGGGCTCGAACTCCGAGCACTCGGGGCATCCCGTTGATCAAGACGTTAAAATTGCACGAAAAGGTGTCCTCCAACTTGGTAAATCGGAAAAGCTTCGTCATCAACGCCGCCGGATCCGTTCCGCGCTTGCATTCAATGCTGATCTTCAGTCCGTCCAGGTCGGTCTCATCCCTTATATCCGAGATTTCCTTCACTTTCCCGGACCGGACCAGCTCCGTGATCTCGTCGATGATCGCCTCCGCGGTCGTGGAATAAGGAATCTCAACAACCTCGATCAGATTGTTCTTGCGGTCGACCTGATATTTGGAGCGAACACGGATCGGTCCTCTGCCCGTCTCAAAAACCTGTCGCATCGCGTCCTCGTCATAGAGGATCAAACCTCCGCCCGGAAAGTCGGGAGCCGGCATGATCTCCATCAGATCTGCGTTGGAATCCTTCATATACGCGACCGTCGCGCGACAAACTTCCGCGAGGTTGAAAGAGCATATGTTGGAAGCCATGCCGACCGCGA
>JAFGGR010000157.1 GCA_016930475.1 Clostridiales bacterium
CCGATGGGGAAGGACGTATGAGAGCTTCTCCAGCGATCCCCAAATCGTATCCAGTCTTGCCCTGGCATATTTTCAGGGACAGAACGATCATGGAATTGCTGTTACCGCCAAACATTTTGCTGGTGACGGAGGCGTTCTGTACGGGACAGGAGAAGGCGATAATCTGATCGATCGCGGAGATGTTCGGATGTCTCACGAAGAATTCATGCTCTTGCACGTTGAGCCGTACCGCGTTCTTGTCGATGCGGGACTGAAAATCGTCATGGCATCTTTCAGTTCGCTGAACGGAGTCAAGATGACGGAAAATACGTACTATCTGACGGAAGTCCTAAAGGGGGATCTCGGATTTACAGGGTTTATTGTCTCTGACTGGGAAGCGATCAGCGGCTTGAGCGGAGACAGTTTCGACGAAAACGTCATCCTGGCAGTGAATGCCGGAGTGGATATGATGATGGAGCCGAGCAGATTCGCCGAAACGGTCAATGCGATCATATCGGGGGTGGAATCCGGAGCTATTTCGGAAGACAGAGTCAATGATGCGGTTCGGCGGATCCTGACTGTCAAATTTGACATGGGTCTTTTCGAGGACCCGTATTTGGAAGATCTCTCATGCGAAATTGAAGAGCTCGGGAGCGAAAAGTACCGCGCTATTGCAAAAGAACTTGTCAGCAAGTCCATGGTGCTTCTGAAAAACGAGGATGATATTCTTCCTCTGAAGAGCGGACAGAAAATCTATGTAATGGGTCCGGCCATGAACGATATCGGTATTCAGTGCGGCGGATGGACGATGTCATGGCAGGGATATGCGGATATGGGATCGAAAATGAATCCCGGAACGACGATTCTCGAAGGCTTGATGGAATATGCCACGGAATATGGATTGGAAATAATCACGGACGAGGGCCGTGCTTCGGAAGCCGATGTGGTCATTCTTGCCATCAGCGAAGTCCCGTACGCGGAATTTCTCGGTGACAGTAAAGATCTGTCTTTGACCGGCTCGCTGGGTTCGGAGGGAAATTCCGATGCAATCAGTGCGGCAAAAGCTCTCGGGAAACCGGTTGTGTCCCTAATCATCGCCGGGCGGCATGTTCTGATCAGCCAATACATCAATAATTGGGATGGCGTGGTTATGTGCTACCTACCCGGAACGGAAGGGGACGGCATTGCCTCTGTACTCGTCGGCGAGTCGGACTTCACAGGGAAATTGCCGATGCCGTGGTATAAGAGGATATCTGATATCGGTCACGATAATCCCGTTCTACTGTTTGAAAAGGGCTTCGGTCTCAGTTATCAGTGAAAAACGAGGGATGGATACGCAAACCAAAGCATCGCTGCAAAGTAGCGATGGATCAGAAGTTCCGCATCATCCTCAGCGCTACCGGTTGAATACTCTAGCGCTCAGAATTCCATTGCCCGACGAGACGTTTCTGCTGATAACGATATAACCATAGCATGCGGATAGTATTACATCAATTTTTGATGGTTAATTGCATGCGCTATAAGAAATATTTGAATGGCCGCACAAAGGCTTATTATGTGATATAAGTAGAATAAACTTGCGGTTTGTGCTAGTATGGATATGACCGCAGAATGTGGGTTTAGTCCGAATCAGCATAATTGCGATCCAAGTGCCGGGGAGGTATTTATATGAAATTTAAATTGTCCAGTCCCAAGAACATCACTTTTGTCATCGCGTTGATCATTGCGATCGTTGCGCTGTTGATGGTGGTCATCCCGTTTAATCTGATTTTTGCGCCGGTGTGGTGGGCGCTGATCGCTTTCGCGATTTTGGCGCTTGGTAATCTCCTCACAGGACTGTAAAAACGACCGGGAAGGCTGTTGTATCCTGAACAGATCTGTTCAGGATACAACAGCCTTTTTTTCTGTCGCTATGCGCCTGAATCGTGCGGCTTTACGAGAAGATGTCGGCAAATGTATCGGTGACTGATTCGATTGCGTTCGCGGAATTGTTGAGCGATTCGGTGAGCTCATTGATCTGCTCGGTATCGATTTGGCTGAAGGTTTTCGCGGCCTCGTTGAGCGAATCGACCGAATCGTTGATCGTTGAGGCATCCAGACCCTCGATTTTGACGGATGCCTCGTTGAGGGCTTCGATCGAGCTGTTGAGCGCTTCGATGTCTACTTCTTCCAACTTCTCATCGACCGTATCCAGCGTCGAATCGACTGTGTCGATCGTCGTTTGCACGCGCATGAAAACGATCACCGCGACCGCCGCCAATCCGATGAGCAGGATCAGGATCAGGGACTGAACGGTCGATTGGAATCGAATCAGGCGGTTCTGTTTTTTGATGATCTCGTAGAGCCTGTTGTTGGTCTCGTGAAGTACATTGTCGATCTCGGGAAGGGTGTTCTTTGTTTCGCTCTGCATTTTTTTCTCCTTTGCCGGTTTTCGAAAATGGATGCGTACATTTCATTGACTGTTAGAATATGGATCAAAGACTGTTAGAATATCGATCATAGAATGCGAGGATATGGATATAAAACTGTGAGAATATCGATCAAAGAATGCGAGGATACGGATCGAACGAATCGAAGTGTGAGCCGATCAAGTTTTTCCCAGGTATTCTTCGAGGGTTTGTCCGCTGCTGTGCATCGCGGTTGCGGCATCGACTCCGATATAGCGATAATGCCAGGCTTCAAATGCGTAGCCGGTGATACTTTCTTTTCCGCTCGGGTACCTCAGAATAAATCCGTATTCATGAGCATGTTCGGTCATCCATTGACCCGCTTCGGTGGAGAGAAAACTGCCGCTGATGGTCTTATAGGACGTGGTCGCGATATCGAGCGCAAGGCCGAGTTGGTGCTCGGAACGTCCGGGGTAGGCGTATTTGGACACGGCGCGTTCCAGACCTTTGTTTATTATGGCATTTTCAAAGCTCGCCTTCTGCGTTGCATAAGATCGATATCCCGATGTCAGATACAGCGTCTTGCCGGTGTCTTCGTGACAGGCTTCCCGCATCAAGTCCCATGCGTCCGCCGCTTCGGGTCGGATGTAGCGACCGTTTGATGATTTGGCCGGGACGAGAGAAGGAACATAATCTTTGGTGACGGCGTGGTACTTGTTGACGAGAGCGGTAATGGACGACGGATTTGAAATGATTTCCGGCGTGACACTTCGCGGGTCCAAAAAGCCGTTGATATATACCGGCTCCCCGGGAACCGGTGTCGGTATCGGTGTCGGAGTCGGAGTTGCCGCGGAAGCCGGGGTCGGCGGAACATTTTGTGTTGTCGGGGGCGTACCGGAAGACCCGGAATTCGGTGTTGTTGACGGATCCGTTTCCGTAACGGACGGAGACGTCGGGTCACTCGCAGGTTGCGGTGTCGGTGTTGCTTTTCGAGTCGGACGTGGAGTCGGGCTCGGTGTCGGACTCGGACTCGGGCGAGGCGTCGGGAACGGTGTTGGCGTCAGGGCGGAACGAGGGGAAGGGATCGGCGAGGCGGATAATGCCGGTGTCGGACTCGGTGTCGGAGAAAGTCGATACGTTGTACGAGCGGTAATATCCGCATAAACGGCGGATTCGGTTGCCGGGGTACTGTCGGACGTGCGGATCTCCGTTTGCCCTTTCGCGATGATGTGTGAATCGTAATAAATGACCATCCCGACCACGACTAAGGCGAACAACAACCCGTATACCATTGTCATTGACAGCGAGTTTCCGCCCTTTGCGTTTTTCCGTTTTTTCCTCATGGATACGCCCGCCTTTTCAAACAGAGAGGAATGTGCGTTCTGTCCGGGGAATCCATGAGCCGGGCGGGTCGAAAAACATGATGAGACGTTATAATATGCAGAAGTAAAGCCCGACATGGATCTTTCGTTTTTCTGATCAACTTACCATATCGAGTATACGTCAAAATATTATGTTTTCCAATGTTTGAACGGATCGAGTTCTTATATCTGTCCTTATATCATTGGTATCTGTTCGAAATACATGAGGAACCGCAAGTTCGTATCATCGGTATTGAGGTCGGGGCGATCCTCTGTTACGCCTCGCCGCGCCTTGCATATTGACGACGCGAATGGCCTCTTCGTGCATTCCCGGACCTCGCGTTGCCGGATCCCGGATCGAAGCGGCCTCTCGAGCGAAAAGGAGCGGGCGTCGCGGGTGCGCAAAGCGCGTCGGCTTCGGTCATCGGGTACGGGTGTTCCTTTTCGATCGGGAGTTCTTTTCCGATAAACTTCTGAATCGATCGAAGGAGCGGATACTCCTCGCCGCAGCAAAACGAGTAGGCGGTGCCACCGAGTCCGGCGCGGCCGGTCCGACCGATGCGATGTACATAGGTTTCCGGGACCTCGGGCAGATCGAAAAGAATGACATGGGACAGTTCTTCGACATCGATGCCCC
>JAFGGR010000158.1 GCA_016930475.1 Clostridiales bacterium
CTCACCGCCCTTTCGGAGGGCGCCTCCGGGCTCGGAGTCCGTTTTGCGGGGACCGAATCGGTTTTGGATCTTCGCAAAAACCGCGCCGGAAAAATCGCGAAAATCATTACGACGGACGGGACGCACGAAATCGACGCCTGTGTCTTGGCGACGGGCGGAAACGCATATCCGACGACGGGCTCATCCGGAGACGGAGCGGTCATCGCATCCCGGATCGGGCATACGATCGTCCCGCCGAGACCGTCTCTGGCGCCTGTCGATATCATTCCGGAGGAACTGCCGATGATCCCCGGGGTATCCGTGAGCGAGGTCAAGGTGACCGTTTACGCGGACGGCAAAATCGCGGCAAAGAGAAAGGGTGACGTCCTTTATACCCATTACGGGTTATCCGGCCCTGCGGTGCTTTCATTGGCGAGATATCTTCCGCCGGATCCTGCCGGGTATGACGGACGGGTGCAAGTGGAACTTGATCTGTGGCCCGATGCGGCAGAGGAAAATGCCGGGGAACGGATGATGAAACTTCTTTCCGATAACAGAAATATAAAAGTGACGCAAGCGCTCCGCGGTTGGTTTCCCGCATCGGTCATCGAGCACCTTTTCGAGAGAGCCGGTGTGTCATCGGATGTATACGGTCGAGATTTGAAAAAAGAAGATCGAAAAGAACTCTTGCGCAACATCCGGGGGCTTTCGTATCGCGTGGCGCGCCCACCGCTTTTTTCGACCGCGATGGTGACCGCCGGCGGAGTATCCCTTCGTGAGGTCGACCCCAAAACAATGCAGTCGAGGATTGTAGACGGATTGTTTTTCGCGGGAGAGGTACTGGACATCGACGGTGAAACGGGCGGATTCAACCTGCAGGCGGCGTTTTCGACCGGATTTCTGGCGGGACGGAGCGCGGCGGAATATGCGGAGCATCATGAGTAGAAGCGATTGAGTTTATGATGCGCATTTTTCCGATTGGCGGAGGAACGACGGAGGGCGAATGTGAAGGAAGTCATGACGCGCGGTGCGGAGGCGGAGGAACTCTTTTGCAGACTTTCGGGCTTGCCGGGGGCGATGTTTCTCGACAGTTCCAAGCAAGACGAAAACCTTGGCAGGTATTCGATCATTTTGGTCGATCCGTTCGCCGAACTCATCGTTATGGGAGAGCAGGTCCGGTTTCACCGGCTCTTGTCGTCGGGACCGGGCGGGGTCAATTCCAAATCCGGTTCTGATCACCCGTTTCATCTGGATTCTTTTATGACTGAGGGCAATCCGCTTCACGTCATTGGCGAAATGATGGAGTATTTTCGCATCTCAGACCCGGGTTTTTCCGGTCGCGCGACAGTGTCGGGCTCCGGAAAATCGACGGGGCCGAAATCTGTACCGTGCGAAAACGGATGTGCCGCGGGTTATCTTTCCTACGATCTGGGCTTTTCGATCGAAAAAATCCGAGAGCGAGCTGTTCGCGACTTCGATATACCGACCGCGATCCTTAACCTCTATGACATAACCGTCGTAGTGGAGCACAGCAATCAAACCGCTTATATCTGCACGGTAGACGGCATTTCGGGGACATCGCCGGAGCGCATGATGCAAAGGATCTCACGTATCCGGGAAATGGCGAAGAGTCCGTCTGAACCGTTTCCGGTCGGCAGTACCGGATTTCGATGCGGTCTTCCGAAGTCCGGATTTTCACGGGATCAGTACCGGAAAATGGTGCTGAAAGCAAAGGAATATATACGGAATGGCGATATCTACCAGGTGAATCTCTCCCAACGTTTCTCCGGCTTGTTTTCCGGCGATCCGTACTGTGCCTATCGCGTGCTTCGACGCGCTTGCCCCGCGCCCTTTTCGGCTTATATGTCCTTCGACTCCCTTCGGATCCTTTCGAGCTCGCCCGAGCGCTTTTTCGAAACGAACGGACACACGATCCGCACTCGCCCGATCAAGGGAACGCGCCCCAGAGGACAGACGCCGGAGAGGGATCGTGCACTTCTTCGGGAGCTTTCGGAAAGCGAGAAGGAACGGGCGGAGCTCACCATGATCGTCGACCTGCTTCGAAATGATCTGGGACGCGTCTGTCGATTAGGTTCGGTCCGGGTCGAGGAACTCTGTGAACAGGAAACATACGAGAATGTATTTCATCAGGTGGCAACCATCCGGGGAGAATTATCGGAAAAGGTCGGCACAGGAGATATTCTTCGCGCTGTCTTCCCCGGCGGATCGATCACCGGAGCCCCGAAAATTCGGGCGATGGAAATCATTGAAGAACTGGAACCGGTGAAACGCGGGATTTACACCGGTTCATTGGGATACTTCGGCTTCGATGGGCGATCCGATTTAAACATCGCGATCCGAACACTTGTCTGTTTGGAAAAACAATTTTATTATCAGGTTGGCGGGGGCATTGTCTGGGATTCGGATCCGGACGAGGAATACGATGAAACCCTCCATAAGGGACGATCGATTTATAAGGTGCTGGAGTCGTTTTGCGACGAGTGATGAGGAGCGAAGATATGTTATCTGATCGACTGGAGGATTCCGTTCGTTGGAACGACCCGTCTTTGTCGTCCAACACGGACGTTTTCGAGACGTTTCTGGTGATGGATAACGGGCGGGTGTTCTTGCTCGACGAACATCTGGATCGCATGAAACGATCGATATGCGAATTGGAATTGGGGGACGCACCGGACACAGAGGATTTAGGCAGACAAATTGAAGGAATGGCTGAGAAAGATGAATTCAGAAACCGCGTGCTGCGACTGGAGTATTCCTCGGGATTGTGCGGAACGCCGCGCTTCTCGGTGAATGTCCGCAATCATCCCGAGCCGACAGAAGCCGGCTGTCCCGTTCGACTGGTCATTGCCGAAGTGCGCCGCAATCCGAAAAGCTATGTGGTCTACCATAAGACCGGTAACTACATGGAGAATCGAATCGCGCAAAAAAAAGCAAAAAAAAGCGGGTTTGACGATGCGCTTTTTCTGAATACGGACGGATTCATCGCCGAGACAACAGTCAGCAACATTTTTCTCGTTAGGGACAACACACTACTGACGCCGAGCTTGGAATGCGGGATACTTCCGGGGATCGTACGCTCGTGGGTCTTAAGCCATGCCATTCAGAACGATCTGATCGCGATTCAAATGTCGCTGGATATAGGAGAACTGCGCGAAGCGGAAGAGGTTTTTGTGACGAATTCGGTCATCGGGATCCGCTCGGTTTCCGGAATCACAGGAGTCGAAGGAGCGGTGTTTTCTTCTTCGGGAGAAACCCCGGTGACCGACCGCCTTCGTGATGCGTTTCGGGAGGCGCTTCAATTATCCGATGAGTTGCGTGATCGGGAATAGATTCTTTCCTTAAAGTGTTGATTTTTCAAAATGACGGATCGAGTTCATACTCTTGAACCTCAAGCGTTTATTCAGGTATACTGAATTCCAGAAATCGCGGAGGATATGCCGATGAAAAGACAGGACTACATTTCTTGGGACGAGTATTTCATGGGCATCGCCCTTTTGTCCGCGAGGCGCAGTAAGGATCCCGGAACACAGGTCGGTGCGTGCATCATCAGCGCGGACAAGAGGATCTTGACGATGGGCTATAACGGAATGCCGATCGGATGCTCGGACGACGAGTTCCCCTGGGAGCGAGAGGGCAGTCCGCTGGATACGAAGTACCTGTATGTTTGTCACGCCGAGATGAACGCGATTTTGAACAGCGGAACCGCCGATCTTCGCGGAAGCGTTGTATATACGACCCTGTTTCCCTGCGCCGAGTGTACCAAGGCTTTGATCCAGAAGGGTATTTCGGAGGTATGCTACCTTTCCGACAAGTACGCGAGCGAGGATCTTTTTGTCGCCGCCCGTCGGATGATGGATGCCGCGGGGGTCCGATACCGACGGTATGAGCCCTCCGGCAGAGAAATTTTGATTCAAGTGTAGTAGCGGGAAGGCCCCGAAGAAGCGGACGAGCGCGCCTCAGTAAAGCGCGCGTTATTTTATTTCAGATGGAGGAATTCGGCAAATGATTCTTACGGTTAAGGAGTTGAGCAAGACTTACGGCACCAAGAAGGCGGTCGATAAGATCAGTTTTGAGATGGATCAGCCGGGCGTTTTCGGGCTGATCGGGACGAACGGCGCCGGCAAGACGACGACGATCCGTATGATGCTCGGCATCATCGAAAAGGACGCCGGGACAGCCGAATGGAACGGTAAAACGATATCCAGAGAAACCATGAGCTTCGGCTACATGCCCGAAGAGCGGGGGATCTACACGAAGACCAAGGTCCTGGAGCAGCTCGCCTATTTCGGACAGTTGCGCGGTATGTCCCACGTCGACGCCAAGAAGGCCTCGCTGGCCTGGATGGAGCGCTTGGGTGTGATCGAGTATAAGGATATGGTCGCCGAGAAAGTCTCAAAGGGCAATCAACAGAAAATTCAACTCTTGGCGGCTTTGATCCATGATCCGGATCTGATCGTTCTTGACGAGCCGTTCAGCGGACTCGATCCGGTAAACGCGGAGCTCATCAGAAAACTCATCTCCGAACTGGTGCAGGAAGGAAAGTACATTGTGATGAGCAGTCATCAAATGTCGACCGTCGAGGAGTTCTGCGAGAACCTTGTGATGCTTCATAACGGTCAGACCATCTTGCGAGGCAATCTGAAGCGGATCAAAGCCGGATACGGGCACACCAATCTGCTTGTTCGCACCGTGGGAGACGTAACACCGCTGGCGCTCGAAGCCGGACTTGAGTTGTTGGCCCGGCACGCGGACGAGACCGAGTTCAAGATCGAAGGCGACGACATGGCAGAGGCGTTTCTGGCCAAGATCATCGACGCCGGGCAATACCCGATCAAGTACGAGATCCGAGAGCCGTCACTCCATGAAATATTCCTCGAAAAAGCGGCGATGCCGATGACTGCGTCGAAGGATGAGTCAATGGATACGACGATGGGGGTGCCGATATGAAACAAATATTGACGGTTTTTCAATTCACATTTCTGGATGCGGTCAGAAAGAAGGCTTTCATCATCATGACCTGCGTCATCATGTTCCTGATTCTTGCTGCGTGTTTACTTCCGATGCTGTCCGAAGAAATAGATTCGGCCATCACGTCCGATCAAAGTCAGACCTGCTATCTGTTGATCGACAGTGACCGCGTGCCGGGCGCCAAAGAGGCATTGCAGGCGCTTTATCCCAACGCCGAGTTTCTTGACGGAGATATTAATCTTTCCGGGAAATACAAAGATGAGATTCGGGTCGACGGCGACACGGCGATGATCGTAATCGTTGAGGAAGACGGGGTGCCGCAAATTCGGGTCACGACCAAGAGTTTCATGTCTTTTCTGGATGCCGCTCTGGTGGCCGAAACGATCAGTCCGATCTACATCCGTGAGGTGATGAGGGAAGAGGGAGTGGAAGACGAGCTGATCGACTTTTCGCAGACAACGATCCCTTACGAAGCGAGCATCGCGGGTAGTATGGACCTGAGCGGATATATTGTCGGGATAGCGCTTCTGATGATCATGTTTTTCTCAATCTACTTCTACGGCTACGGAGTATCAATGTCGATCGCGAACGAAAAGGCTTCCCGGGTCATGGAAACATTGATCGTATCCGCGAAGCCGTCACACATTCTGATCGGTAAGTGCGTAGGAATGGGAGTTCTCGGACTTGTTCAGCTCTCGACCTTCCTGATCACGGCAGCTGTCGGATATCGGTTGTTCGTACCGAAGGATTTTCTTCTGATGGGCATGCCGTTGTCGTTATCTGCATTCACCTTATCATCCGCGATCCTGGTGTTGATCTATTTTATCCTCGGCTATTCGCTGTACGCCGTGATGAATGCGGTTTGCGGGGCATTGGTAGATAAGATCGAGGACTTGAATTCCGCGATGATGCCCGTGATATTTATTGCGATGGCCTCCTTTTATCTCGGCTATTTTTCGGCGCTTATGGATCCGGGCGGAATGCTTTCAAAAATCACAATGTACGTACCGTTCACCGCGCCGTTTGTTGTTCCGTTCAAATTATTAAATGCGGATATTTCATCGGCGGATGTAGCGATATCATTAGCGATCCTCACCGTCGCAGTCATTATTGTCGCATGGCTGTCGGCGCGACTTTATACCGCATCCGTTCTTCGCTACGGGAAAAAACTTAAGATCCAGGAACTTTTCCGGGATAAGAAATGAGTTATAATTCGAAAAATCGAACCGCGCGAATAAATGATAGGGATGTCCGAAGATTAACTTTCGGACATCCCTATTTCTATGCCCGGTTCGAGGATGATCTTTAATTATTGCGGATCCGCGGCGAGCTGGATATCGGGGACGGAATCCTCCGGTGCCATCAAAGCTTTTGCTTTGATGATCCACACGATGGCGGCAGCGGCAAATGCGGCGATGATGAGTTCGGTGATATAAATATTTTTCAAAGTGGCATTCATGAATACGGCAGCGAAATCGAGCGCGGCATGAAGGAGTATCGCAAGACCAAAGTACAAATATTGCCGCTTGCGTATGGCGTACAGCACCAGAACGGACAATCCGATTTGAATGATCACGGTGAGCACGCGTTCGATGCCCGCGACGAAAAACAGAGCAGGATCGGTTTCCGCAATCGTCTGCATCCCGTGCTCCAGAACCTCGATCTGCTCGGCTGTCAGGGCGGCTTTCATCGTTTCTAATTGGCCGGAATTCGCGGTTAAGGAAAGGAACAGGTTATTCACATATGCCAGTCCAACGATGAGTACGGATTCGATCCCTCCGTGGCCGATCCCGTACACGACTCCGTGCGACCAATCCTGAGTCTTTTTGAGGATAAAAAGGAAGGCGAGAAGTCGCCCGGTCTCCTCGAAGATCCCGGCCATAAAGCCTCCGTAGAGCCCCAAGAGTAAAGGTGAGTTCTTAACGGACTCGGCGATCGGCGAATTCGGTCCGATGATCAGAAAATGAACGAGTTGTTCGAGGATCAGCGCAAATAGAATGAAGACGGCGGCACCGGTGACAAGCGTCAGTATTCCCGTCTTGTATTTCCGGATGAAGTAGATCGCCAGAATGAGCGGGAACAGAAAACTCAGGGCCAACGAAAACACCATACCGATGAGAGATAATGTACTAATCATGATAAATCTCCTTTTCTTTGCCTACTCCTGTTCGCATGAAGTTTCGGCACGGATCAATAAAGACATTTTACATGATTATTGACAAATAGCGATTCCTTTTGAGTCGGAATTCTCAAAAAACATAGGGTCGGGAACAAGCTCGCAAGCCCTTTTTCGACAATTGAATGCACGAACTACGGGGTTTTCGGGAGAACGACATAAAAGAAGAAGATCGAAAAAAGTTTAAAGGAGGGTATTGACTCTCGTGCGGTACCGTACTATAATCAGTACCGTAGAAGCAACACTAGTGAGGAGGACACACCATGAATGTACAATTTAAAAAAGGCGTTCTTGATCTTTGTGTTCTTTCCATGCTGAAGGACAGCGACCAGTACGGTTACGAGCTGGCCAACACCCTGTCCGCATTAATTCAGATTTCCGACGGGACGGTTTACCCCATCCTGCGAAAACTGGCGACGGATGGCATGGTTACGACATATCTTCAGGAATCTCAGAGCGGCCCGCCGAGAAAGTATTACAAGTTGACAGGGTTGGGCAGAAAGACGTTGACGGCACTGTTGGAGGAGTGGCTGACGTTCACCCGGAGCGTCAATCAAATCGTGGGGGGTGATGGCAAATGACCAGAGATGAGTATATCGCTGCACTCAAGCGAGAACTGGGAATACTCGGGGACACCGAGGTCAGTGAGATCTGCTCCGATTTTGAGGAGCACTTCGCCGTCGGCATCTCCCAGGGAAAGACAGAGCACGAGATCTCGGCCGAGTTGGGGGATCCCCACAGTGTTGCGGAAACGTACCTGAGCGATAATATCGAACAGGCATCGGGTTATCGCGCGACGACACAAAGCAATGCGGCGGTCACGAATGCGGTCGCTTCGAATCCGACGGTCGTGAAGGACCTGACCGGCCCCAGACTCTTTGTCATCCTGTTCAATATTCTTGTAATGGTCTGGGTAGCGATTTCGGTCTACTCCGCGATCCTTTCCTTCTGGGCGGCTGCGATCGGAATACTCATTGCGGCGGGCGCCGTTTTGGCGGCCATTCCGCTCATTCCGTCCGGTGCCGTTTTGGGAGTTGTTTTGACAGGAATCGGCTTGTTTTTCCTGGCAGTATTTATAGGGATCCTTTGTTTCTTTCTAACGAAGCTTGCGGTGATTGCCACCAAAGAGTACGTGAAGTGGAACAAGAAGGTCTATAACGAAGGCTTTTAAGCGAAGAAACGGAGGTGAGAATATGAAAAAATCCACAATCGTACTGATTATCGTATGCGTTGCCAGCCTGGTCCTGAGCGTGATCCTTTTCGTGGCAGCTGCGATCTCGCTGAAGGGTTTCGGCGTGCGTTGGGCCAAGGACTTTTTCCGGGATAATGCAATCGAGTGGGATGGATCGAACTGGAATATCGACTGGGAAAATGACGAGGAAAACGGCGATGTAAGCGTTAAAATGCCATTCATCCGAATCGAAACGGATGAAGACGGCGAGCGTATCGAGATCCCATTCATCGACATCTCGGTTAACGACGGTAAAGGATCGATCTCGATCGGGAAAAATGATGATGTGGCGGAGACGACACTTCCCGATGATACGAATGAAACCTCTGCGACGGATTCCGGGGAAAATTGAAGTCGTTTCGCTCCTTCGGATGACGTGATCCACGCATATTGAATGAAATTCGCCCGCAAAGGAGTTGATCCGAAGCGGGCGGATTTTTTCGGAGAATGAAGAAATAAGAGGACGTTACGGAGTTCCCCGTTTATAAAGCGATCGAAATTTTAAGAAAAACTGGTCAACGAATGATTGATCGAGTGATACAATGATACTTGCTTTGAAATCGAATGAACAAGAGAAGAAAGAAATCAACAAACATACGGAGGAACCACAAAATGACCGAGTCTGCGAGAGATAATATGAAACCGATTAACCGAATATTCCGCAAACCCTGGATGGGCGTGCTTTGGTTTTTCCTATTCATGGGGTTGTTCATTTTTGCAGGTGTTCCGTTACAGCATCATTTCGGGATGGTCGGTCTTGCGCTGACCGAATTGATGATCCTGATCATGGCACTTATTCCGACATTGCTTTCGGGACAGAAGCTTTCCGGGGTGTTTCCGATCAAGATGCCGTCCGGGCTGAAAGTTCTCGGGGTTTTTCTGATGTGGCTCGGAACGTTTTTGGTCGTCTTGGTCATCAATGTCGTTATCATGATGGCGCTTCCTAAGGAAATGGCGCAGGAATCCGCCGGTTTGGGTAATGCCTTTACGAGCGTCAAATTCATTCCTGCCCTCCTGATCGTCGCCGTGATGCCCGCGATCTGTGAGGAAGCCCTTCATCGCGGCTTCATCTTGTCCACAATGAAACCGATCCGGAAGGATTGGTTGGTCGTCCTGATCATGGGAGTGCTTTTTGGCCTCTTTCATTTGAGTGTAGTGCGTTTCGCCGGAACCGCGATCCTGGGTGCGGTGTTGACATATATTATGCTGAAGACGAAGAATTTCCTTTATCCGGCGTTTATGCACCTGATCAATAATACGGTCCCCTTGGTGCTCGTGTTTTTCGTGACCGAAGCGACCGGGACGAACGAGCAGATCACGACGGAGATGCTGGAGCAGAGCGCCGGAATCAGCAATGTTATGACACTCGGATCGATCATCCTGTTTGCCTGCGGAGCGCCGATCCTCATTGCCGGCGGGGCTGCTTTGATCAACAGAAAGAAAGCAAGCGAGTATACACCCGAGGAGAAGACCGCAAGAAACAAGAAAGCGATCCGTGTGATCGTTGTCTCCGCCGTCCTGTCCGCGTTGATTTTTGTTTCCGGGTTGGTGCTGATGCTCGGCGGAATGTTTACGGGTATGCCGCTCAATATCGACGAAAAATTTGAGCTCACTCAGGCGTCGGAGCCGAAGGTGTATACGACTGAGATCACTTTAGCTCGTCCGTATGCATTGCAATATAATCTGTCAACGGATAAAGGGCTGATTCACTTTGAGATCGTCGACGAGACGGACGAACCGGTGGTCACCTTTTTCGCGAACGAAATATTCGGAAACGGCAGTTATACATTGAGCCCGGGAACGTATCGTGTGATCATCCGGGTCGTTCCGGAGGATGCCCGGGCATATTATGAAGCGAACAATGAGGAGTACCCCGCCGGAGGCTTTCCGAACCTGAAGATGCCGGCCGATGAAAACGACCCGGTACAAATCAGTCTGAGTCTGAAGTTGCTCTAATTTTTCGCTAGGGCGCGACCCATAAGATCGTTTCTTCGGACACCGGTGTCTCATTCCAGACATCGGTGTTTTCCGTTTGAAAAGAGGTCGACCCGGCAGAGGAGCCCTGACGCTCCATCGAATCCCGGACCCTAAGTAAGTACAGGTTGATGAAAAAGAGAAGCAAGCCGCCGATCAGTAATATAATCAGGACGGGAAGTAGAATGTTACGGGCAAAGTCTTCCATATGTCCTCGCTCACGGTAAGATTGTCGTTTCCGGTGCTGATACGGGCTTGCGTCACAGGGGCGCAAGGCAACACTGTGCTATAATATTACCATAAAGCGCAGTACTTGGGTTTATGGAAGGATGCGAGCGGCAATGACGATGTGGGAAGTGCTTAAGATCGCCCGGACGGAGAGCGTTTCGGCGATTCGGGCCGCTTACGTTCGGGTCTTGTGTGAGACGAAACCGGAGGAATTTTCGGTTCCGGATTTTTTGGCGGCGCACGAAGCTTATCAGCGCTCGCTGATTTACGCTCGTTCCGGGGCTGATCCGGACTTCGAAATTCCGGAGGATCGGAATTCTCTGCGTATCACGCGCGGAGTCATAGCGTATATGGAGCCGATCGTTCGTCTGAGGGAGCTGTCCGCTCCCGATGCTGCGAAGGGAAACACACCTCCGGAGGTCGCAGCGCGTCTGGATGATATCGTGTGCTTCTACACCTCCATGATGGCACTTCACGACGACTTTTACAGCCGGATCGAGATGGATAATTGGCAGGAACTCCTGCACAATGATCTTCTTTCGAATAACGTCATCGTTCGGTATCTGCGCCTTCCTCTGCTCGCGTCTTGCGCAGCCGAGCCTCTTTTGCCGCAGAGTGTCTGGTTGTATCTGGACATGATCTTTCAGTGGAGTAACCCGAATATCGGGGTTCCGAAGGATTATGCGGATGAGATGAAGATACTCAAGGTCGAAACGGATCCCAAATGGGACCTGAGTTTTGCGCGTTTTCGACTGATCAAGAAACTGCCGGAGCGCCCGAAGGAGAAGGATGTTGTAGCGGGCCCTCTGAAGTGGGAATATAAGAGAGCGAAGAGACCGTCGTCATTAAATACCGACTTTGAAATGTATGCGGCGTACCGAAGATTTGCCCGGGACGCTATCATTGCCGGAAATATGCCGGAGGCCGAGAAATGGTTTGTGCGGTCGGCGAATGTTTTTGACGGCGATTCGGATTTGTTCGTGATCTACTATGATTTCCTTAGGGGATTACGCGAGCGGGGCGAATATAGGATGACCCAGGCGATGCACCTCGGGATCATTGAACGACTGTTGGACTTTTTTCCCGAGCATCTGGGATTTCTCATCAGTCGGGCGGATTACTACTCCGACATCAAGGATTTTGATCGCGCGATCGAGGAATACCGCAAACTTGAGAATCAGTTCCCGGATAGCCTGATGGTGCTTTACGCGATGGCGAAGGCCTGCCGGGCGAACGGCCAGGAGGCGGAGGCTTCCCGGATTCATAAACTCATCGAAAAGCGTTACAAGTCCGTTCAGGAGCGGCTCAAATCCGGACGCAGTCACTCCCTCGACTCCGCTTCCATGCAGTCGATCATGCACCAGAACGAAGAGGTAATGCGTCTCGTGTCGGATAAAGGAAAATCGAAATAATCGGATCAGCCGACCTTGCTCTTCTTGCGGGGCGGGGATTCCGATTCCTTGTTTGCCGAAGATTTCTTTTTGATCATTTCCATGACTTTCTCATTCAGGTGAAATTGTTCATTGACCGCAACGGGATCGACAGAAGCGCCGCGTCCGGTCTTCAGTCGCTCCTGGACCGACGGGTACATTTTTTCGATTTGACGGATACATTTTTTTGCCGCGGCCGCTTGACCTGCGCGACGATAAACGTCGGCAAGCTGATAGATGACCATCAAGCTGTCCGGGAATCGCTCCATCAGTCGCTTATATTCGGAGATCGAGACATCCGGATGCTGGCGGATCGAATTGACCTCCGCGCGGCTCAAGAGGAACATGAAATGCTCGGGGAAAAAATCCAGAAGTCGATTCAGGATCATCAAATGCAGATCCTTGATTGCCTTGAGTTTTCCTTCGTCCTTGATGGCATTGAGGTACTCGAAATAGATTACGTATAAGTCGGGATCGCGATCATAGATATCAGCGGCCTTGACGAAATTTCGCTCGGCCTCCGGCTCGTTTCCCTCGATGATCGCATTTCTCGCGTTCATCCGATACGTGGCATAAAGTTCATAATCGGTCGTATCGGGCGGGGAGAAAGTTTGGGCGCGCGCATGATCCCACATCGGGAGGATAATGCCCGGCCTACCGTCGGAATTGGTGACACGTTCCTGCTTGAAAAGCCCGAAACTCAGGTTCCACCGCGGATCCATCTCGATTGAAAGAATGCGCTTTTCATGAGCGTATTCCTTGGGAAGAGAGTAAGAACTGTCCGTCCATTGGAATACCAGATCCAGATACACCCAAATATTTTGAGGAAGCAGGGGGTTCGCGGCGCAGGCCCGCAGTAGGGGAAGACGCAGGAAGTGAACAATGCCGGGGATGCAAAGTATATCGGATTGTAAAAGGTCGCGCCAGTTCTTGATATCGATCCGACCATAAAAGTCTTCATGCAGAGCCATCATGGACACGAAAAAGTACACGATGTCGTCAAAGCGCTCGGCGACTTCTTCGGGGAGGACCGTGTCCGAGTTTTCGGGAAGGGGCATTTTACGGATCCGCAGGATCTCCCGGAGGTACCCGTTCACCTCCGCGGTCAGGCAAAGAGACCGGTCAGTCGGGTCGATCTCGTCACTTTCAAGCATACCGGTCCTTGCATACCGGACGGCCTTGAGATACGCATCCCGCATAACCAGAAAGCCTTCTTCCGAAAAATACTGAACCTTTACGGAGCAGAAATTATCGATGAATGCTTTGCGAATTTGTATCACGCTGTTGGTTTTCGGAAGGTCCAATATTTCCCAGATTTTCATGTCGGTTTTCCTCCCCGATGAGTGCCTTTGTCCAATATATTGCCCAGCGTTCAACCGGATTCGCAAACAGTACTTGTCAATAAGATTCGGGATGCCCGGCATCATGATCGGTTCGCTGACGCTCTCTCTACTACCTATCCTACAAGGATTCTGTGACACACCGGTGAATTGATTTTTGCCAAAGCGTGTTCACAAAGAAACGAAATGTTAATTTTTTATGCAAATTGATATCGTCAAATTGACACATTCCCGTAATAATTGCTTCATAGTATACCAAATCGAAAAAGTTGACTTGATGACCGCCGAAATATTTAATCATATCAATTCGAATCGACTAACTTATAAATGATTTTTCGAAAAATGTTGACAATCTGAGATCTGGTAAGCACAATACAAAATATCTGTTTGTTTATAAGGAGGACTCAATGAAAAGGATTCGCACTTTATCGGTATTATTAGCCTTGATCTTTATCCTGATGACTGCCGCTTCCTGTGATCAACTCAGCGCCCTGTCCGATATCATCGGAGAAGCGCAGAATGACTCGGATCTGACCGGAAAGGACTATATCGTTTATACCAACAGCAAACGCGATGAAGTCATGAGCGAGTACGTCGGCACGAAGGTCGCCGAAAAACAAGCGGAATTACTTCTTGATAATATTGAACTGACCTATTATGACGTTGAAGGGGAGCCGGGCAAGTATGAGATTTATGTCGATAACGCAAACAAGTCATACTTCTATAACGGTGTGATCCTCTTGAAGAGCTCTTCCGAAGAAATCAAAATCAATGTCCGTATGTTGGCTCCCGAATGGTACGAGTTTTTTACAGTCGAATTAAAGGGCGACCCGGTCGATTACGAGTACTTTATCGAAGGAAGCATGTACGAGTGGAAGAAAGAACTCTTGATCGATCATGATTATCGTTTCGACTATGAAGGATTGGACGACTTTGAGGACATGCTGATCATCGACGAGCCCTTACTCACCGAGACGATCGTGAATGATTTCGCCAAGTATCTCTATGAGATGGACAGCATTTACAACTACTCCGAGAGTTTCACATATTACCTGACCACCGAGTCCGATTTCGAACCGGGTAACCGGGATACTACTTACACGATATTTGTGGATACGGCAAATCAGGAAGCCGTGGTCACTTTCACCGAAGAGGGAGAGGACCCGGTAGACAGCAAGTTGACTTTTTCAAAATAAGAAGGCATAATTAAATTTATTCTTTTTTGAAAACAAACCATAACGCGGCGACGGAGAAGAGTACCCCGAAGCGGCCGGACAGGGAGAACGGGTCACAGACTGAGAGCCTGTTTGCGGATTATTTTCGGGAGAAGTTCGCTCCAGAGCGGATTTGCGGAACGGATCGTATCATGATCTCAGTAGGCGAATACGGATGTCCACCGTTACAGGGACACGGGTATGCAGTCGGAGACTTACGATCAGTACCCGGAGGAGAGCGACATACATCCGTAAGGAGCGTTGTCGAATATGGGTGGTACCGCGATTGAATCGTCCCATTGCCGAATCGGATTCGATACGGCAATGGGTTTTTTTTATTCGGCAGACCAGACGAGGGGGAGAAGAAAATGGCCAGAAAAGCAATCGAAACGTACATCTGGGATGAAAAAGCAGAATGCATGTCGCAGGATGAACTGCGCGCGGTACAGAGCGACCGGTTGACAGCGTGTGTCAAGCGGATGTACGAGAACGTCCCGTATTATCGGAGAAAGATGGAGGATGCGGGCGTAACGCCGGAAGACATCCGGGACATCGACGATCTTCCGAAACTGCCGTTTACCGACAAGTACGATTTCCGGGACAACTACCCTTTTGGAACATTGGCAGTGCCGCGAGAGGATATTGTACGTTTTCACGCGTCCTCCGGAACCACCGGCAGAATGAAGGTCGTCGGTTATACCCGAAAGGATATCGCCTTATGGACGGACTGTCTGTGCCGTTCTATGGCGCGATGCGGCGTCATGAAGGGCGACCTGGTGCATATCGCTTATGGTTACGGATTATTCACGGGAGGTCTCGGTCCGCATTACGCTTGTGACACATTAGGCGCGACTGCGATACCGGTCTCCGGCGGGAATACACCCCGGCAGATCCAGATCCTGCGCGAGTGGAAGCCCAATGTGATCCTGTGTACTCCGTCTTATATGCTTCATCTCGCGGACAAGATGGACGAGATGGGTGTAGACCGGGACGAGCTGAATCTCAAATGCGGTATTTTCGGCGCGGAGCCGTGGACATTGAATATGAGAGACCAGATCGAAGAGAAAGTCGGTCTCCGTGCCTTTGATATTTACGGCCTTTCCGAGATCCTCGGGCCGGGTGTCGGTTGTGCGTGCGACAAGTCGGATCTGATCCACCTCGAGGCGGATCACTTCATTCCGGAGATCGTCGATCCGGAGACCGGAAAACCCATGCCGGAAGGCGAGTTGGGCGAATTGGTCTTTTCGTCGATCACCAAGGAGGGCACGCCGCTTCTCCGTTATAACACACACGATCTGACCCGGATCTATTACGGAAAATGCGATTGCGGCAGAACGACTCCCCGGATGGAGAAGGTGACCGGCAGAGCCGACGACATGCTCATCATCCGCGGCGTGAATGTCTTCCCGACACAAATCGAGGCGGTCATGCTGACCTATAGCCAGGTGGAGCCGCATTATGTTATCGTGATCGACCGGGTCGACAACCTGGATCGGATGACCGTGAAGGTGGAGATGTCGAGCGCTTTTTTCTCGGATTCGGTCAAGGATATCGAAAATATCGAGCGTAAGCTGGCCGGAGACATCGCGTCGATCACCGGGGTCCATGCCCGTATCGTCCTTTGCGAGCCGAGAAGTCTTCCTCGTTCGGAAGGGAAAATTAAGCGAGTTTACGACGAGCGATTCAATTAACGGGGTAAGAACCTTATCGTTCAACGCGAGGTGACCGGGACTGTATTCGCGTCCCGGACACCGATGAGTTTGTAGTTTGGGTAGCATGGAAGGTGAATGGTGTGAAGGATATGAGCAATCAGGAAAAAACCGAAAAGTCCGGGTCCGGAATATCGCGTGTCGGTATCCTCGGACTTGGGCTGATCGGAGGGTCGCTGGCGAAGGCTTTGCGAATCAAGGCAGGTGTTTCGTTTATTGCGGCGATGGATACCGATTTGAATTCCGGCCGGGTGGCGCTGGATGAAGGGATTATCGATCGCTTCGTTCTTCCCGAAGAGGGATATTCGGTGTTCGACGGTTGTGATCTTGTGCTGTTGTGCACTCCGTTACCGATCATTCTGGATGTCCTGCCCAAGCTGAAACCACTCAATATCGGCATCCTCTCCGATGTCGGTTCGGTCAAGGAGCCGGTTATGGAGAAAGTGAGTCTGCCGAATTTTATCGGCGGTCATCCGATGGCCGGGTCGGAACGGCACGGGTACGCGTGCTCAAACGCCTCACTTTTCGAGAACGCGATGTATGTCCTCTGCGTCGGTGATGATTCCGAGGTATCTGCGGTCAAACTCAAGGCCTTTGAAGAATTGATCCGCGCGATCGGGGCGATA
>JAFGGR010000159.1 GCA_016930475.1 Clostridiales bacterium
CGGTCTCCACCAAGACACCGAACGCCCCGCTCATCAAAAACATCCAGAAAAGTTTGACGCCTCCGAGACCCGAGGCAAAATGCTCCCGCATCCGCTCCCGTTCCTCGATCGATTCGATATCCAAATACCAGCGATACGGCATCTTGCCGTCCCGCTTCCTCATTACTCTCATGACCCCACTCCGATTCCGTGTGCTCAGGCACCCGGCCCCTTAATCGTTTCGCGATTATTATTATAGACCTTTTACGGAATAACGTCACACAAGTTTTCAAAAATCTACCGGGCACGAACAAAAGCGGCGCGCCGGAAAAACCCGACACGCCGTTTAAATTTCCCGATGGTGTTCCCGAGCGGAGTCGAACCGCTGGCCTACCGCTTAGGAGGCGGTCGCTCTATCCTTCTGAGCTACGGAAACAAGACGCGACGATTATACATTATTTTGGTGAGGGGAACAACTACGGGAGTCGGCTTGGCGCTTCCGCAGTTTGTGCAGGCGTTCAAAATTTTTCAAAAATCGTCCCGTCTTCAAGCTACACCGTCACTTTGAGCAACCACGCCAACGAGGTCAATACGATCATGCAAAGCGACATAACGATGAAAACGAAAGGCAGTCCATCGACGGACTTCGGTCGCCGCCCGAAGAGCATCTTGCGTTTAAATGTCCGGATGAAAGCAAACAGTCCAACACAGAAAAACCAGAGCAATATCAATGACACCGAGTATCGCAGTCCGTCCGCAAGGAGTGCGCCCGTAACCGATCCCTTTTCGAAAAGAAACCGAAGCGGCAAAAGGACGACCGACGCCTGGAGCGGAAGCAGGAACGGGCGACGGAGGACCTCCGTTAAACGGTTCATACCTTTTCCGATCAAAGTCATGACCAATCCGACGATGAGAGCTTGGACCGCCACTGTCAGAGGCGGCAGAATGAAAGCCGGCAGATCGAGGATACTCAATACGTAAACGCCCGAAAAAACCGTCGCACCGAGGAGCAATGTCCCCAAAAGCAGAATAAAGGCGATACGGAAGTGCTCCTTTTCGAGACGGACATCCAGGTAAGGAACCTCGACCATTAATTCCCGATCCGTCATGAACGAATGTCCTTCCCCACCGTGCCGGCGCATGACCAGTCGAGCCGCGATCAGCAGGGCGGCCAGGATGAGTGCAGCCGAGGAATCGTGAGCCAAGTAGGGCGTCCGCCCGAAAATTCCGGGCAAGACTTTTGTTCCCCAGAGCGTACCGACGGAGCCCAGCTCGCGAACGGCGGACAGGGAAAGGATCGTGACCGCGAAAATGAGCCAGAGCAAGCCTGTTCGACCCAACTCGGTATGCGAGCGTTTGTTTAGGCGATCCGCTACGATCGGAACAAACAGAAAAGCGTACAGAATCTCGCCGACGACAGCGAACCCGGTGCTTCGCTCGGACGGAAACAGCAAGGCGAACGCGATGAAAACAGAGACCGCAAAAACCGTCGCGGTCCATTCGCAGAAAAGGATCCGCGGCAGAGAAAGCCCTTTTTCTCCCGCCTTACGGAATATGGCGCACAGAAGCAATATCACGGCGGAAAAAAGCGCCGTTTCGGCTGCCTCCCGGACCGTTGCCGATCGAAAAACGATCACCGCGCCCAAACAGAGGAGAGTCGTGAAGGATGCCGTTTCGTTCGGTCTTGCGTCACTCATTCACTCATTCTCCTCCTCCATGTATGCGCGCAGAAACGTGTACGCCATATTAACGGATCGAACGGTAAGAACAGACGTTGTTGGGTCTTCCGTAATTCCTTCGATTCGAGTGCGTATTTCGGATAAGGGTAAGCCGTCGATGTTATCGGACAATACCGGACTTTCTCCCGGACGAACGATTCCGTCCTCGTTTCCGATCACAGCGTTTGCCGGAGTAGGAGTCGGAACCTCCGTTGTTACAGGCGTTACGCTTTCTTGTTCCGTGACTCCGGTCGGATCGTCATCCGGAAGTATTCCGATTTCTTCCGGCTGAAGATTCCGATCCGTTTCTTCGGTTGTCGTCGCGGTCGCCTTTTTATCGTCTTGATCTTCGGGTTCTTCCGTAGGCTCCGGTGTTGCCGTAGGCTTGAGAATGTTGTTCTTGGAATTCTCGATGCACTCTACCACGAGTTCATAGAAAGCGTGCACGTCCATGCGCACCCCTTCTACGATTTCCGTCGTTCCGTCCGACTTGATCGCCAATTTTTCCGGATCCTGGACCTCCAAGAGCTTATTTTGGATGTCATATGCCTGCTGTGCCCACATCGGTTGGTTCTCCCCAAGCGAAAAGGCTCCGGATACCGAGGCCTCCACGCGATTCGGCTCCGCCTCATCCTCATGTTTCGCGTCCCAAAGCACCGTGATGATCCGCCCTTCGGACACCTTTATTTCAACAAAATCAAGATAGGAAGATGAGTCGTAATCCTCGGCCTCCGCGTAAAAAGTGCCGTCATGGAGTCCGGGAACGGGAGGATAATCATTCTGGGTCAAGACCTCGACGGACATTTGAGAGTTGAGCGCCACCGGAATGCGAACGCCTTCCAATCGGCCACACAATTCAAGCGCGGCGGGATCGTTCGATATCTCCCCGTCTTCGTCAAGGATCCTCAGGAGGATGATTTTTTCTCCGTCTGAAGTGATGCTCATTCTCGAATTGATCCTGCCTTCCTCATCCTCGACCATGACGTCTACAATGAAGCCGAGCACCTTGCCGGCAGCATCGCGAGCCAGGTAAAATGCCTGAACGGAAGGATGATTGATGTTGGCACCGCTCTTTATCACTTCGTATTTGTCCGCCGGAAGGAAAAAGCTCAGTTTCTCGCTCAAGCTCGCCTGCTCGGCGCGAAATGTCCTGTCGCGAAGGAATTGTCCGATCGTAACGATAAACAGGATCGAAACCAATACAACGACGCCGGCCCGAATGAGAACGGCTCGAAGATCCGATCGGGTCATACGCTCACCTCCGTTTCCCTTTCTTTATCGTCCGTGGGATCCGCTTTGCTTTCCTGCTCGTTAACAGCCGCTCCTTTTTGGAAATACCAGGGCTGTTGCGCGAAAATCCGGGGTCGGATATAGAATTCAAGTACCGGCGTTACTCCGTTCATCAGGAGAACCGAAAAAACGATCGCGAGGTTCGATTGACCGGAAGCAAGCATCATCAGCGTCCAAATACCCGTTCCGATGCCAAAGGCGATCCGTCCGGGTCCGGAGGTCGGAACAGTAGAAAAATCACCGAGCGCAAACGCAGCGCAGAACACAACGCCGGAAGTAAAAAGAAGACTCAGCATGCCGCTGACCGATGCTCCGTTCAGAAAAAAGATCCAGTAACCGGCAATGAGTGTGATCATGTAAGACAGAGGCGCATGCAACTTCAATATTCCGCGGTATAAGAGGTACACGCCTCCCGCTGCGGCAAACACAGCGCTTGTGAGCCCCATCGCACCCGGAAACAGTCCGGATAATATCTCAAGCCAGTCGGGTTGTCCGATCACCGCGGAAACAGCGTCCCGCGGTCCCGTTATCAGAGTGATAAGGCTCCAGCGATCCGCAAAGGGACGCGCAAGCGTGTTCGTCGTTTCCGAAAAAGCGACGGCCAGAAACGCACGGCCGGCCAATGCGGGATTGAACAAATTACTGCCGACACCGCCGAAGAATTGCTTGACAACGACTGAAGAAAAAAGCACGCCTGCCGCTACCGCCCATAACGAAACGGTCGGAGGCAGCAATAAAACGAGGATCAGCCCGCTGATCAGTCCGCTCAGATCCAAATAGACTTGCTCCCGTCGGACAAACCGGGAAAATATGTGATCCGTTAACGCGTGAAGGAAGGCGCCCCATAAGAGTAAAATCACGGCGCGTATACCATATGCATATATCGCGGCGACACAACAAGGAAGCAGCGCAATAACGACATCCAGGTAGATCTGCGGCGCATTTTTCTTGCTTCGAATGTGCGGAGCGCTCATTTCTCTCATATCAACGATCCCTCCTTGAGCGCTCGGCGGCTTTCCCGATCCGGGCGGACAGGTCGATGCCCGCGGGACAAACATACGAGCATGCTCCGCAGGAAATGCAGTTTCGGATATTTTCGCGTTTGATTGCTTCTCCCTCGTCGGCGCGGAGCAACTGTTCGCACAAATACGGCAGAAGCCCCACCGGACATGCGTCCACACAAGCTCCGCAATGAATGCAGGCGGTTTTCGGAGGTTCAAAGTTACGGATCATGATAATACCGGATGTCGTTTTCGTGACGGAAACTTCGGTACTTCGAAGCGCGGTTCCGGTGATCGCACCGCCCATGATGATTCTTCTTGCCGAAGCGGCGCCGGGTACACGTTCCAAAATCTCACTTACCCGAGTTCCGATCGGCACCAGAACGTTGTGACCGATAGCTGTATCGCTCGATATTGATATTACCCTCGAGGTCAGAGGCTGATTCCGTTCGACCATGTCCCAAACGGCCGCACAAGTTGAAGCATTGAAAATGACGACACCGGCAGCCTCTTCACAGGAAGCTTCCACCGGAAGTTCAACATCATACAATGCTTTGATGAGCAATTTGTCAAAACCTTGCGGAAAACGCGAACGGAAGAGTCGAATTCCCAAATCACGGTCCGGATAATGCTCGCGGTACTTATGAAAGCTGTTCTGTAAAGCAGAAAGTTCGGTCTCCCATTTGTCCAGCAGACAAAATACGACTCGTTTGACTCGGCATAGCCCGGATAAGACGAAAGCCCCCTGAATGACCCGTTCGGTTTGTTCGCGCAGGAGGTGGATATCACAGGTCAGATATGGCTCGCTCTGGCAAGCGTTGACTAAAAGTGTCTCCACTCCGATTCTCTCGGCGTTTCTGCACTTGAACGCGGTCGGAATACCGTCCCGGCCCATCCCGACGACGCCGGAATAATCCAGCAACTTCCATAGGTCGTCCCTGCCGATGCGGTCCGGGTACATCCTTTTCTTGACGGAGGAATGCAACTCGCGCTTCAGGTCGTTATGAATGATCACCGCTTTGCAACTCGTGTTATCGGCCAGTCGAACCGTCTCGATGCCGGTCACCATACCGGATATTCCCGCGTGGACCGGCGCGCTCCGGACCGATGAGGGTTTCCCGACGATCGATCCGACGGTGACCCGGTCGCCCTCGCGAACCGTTGGTATCGCAGGTGTTCCGCTATGCTGAAGCATCGGCAACGCGATTTCCCGAGGCGTGAAAATCTCAAGGACCGGCTCTCTCGGAAAATCTCTGTCTCCGGTAAACGCCAGTCCGTCGAGTGGTAACCATCCCTTTTTGAATGAAAGCTTTTTCATCCGATCCCTCGGAGGCGGGAAATCAATCGATGTAGTCCTTGAGCTTCTTGCTCCGGCTCGGATGCCGAAGTTTGCGAAGCGCCTTCGCTTCGATCTGGCGAATCCGCTCACGCGTTACATTGAACTCACGGCCCACCTCTTCGAGCGTACGCTGTCTTCCGTCGTCCAATCCGAAACGCAGACGCAACACCTTTTCTTCTCTGGGTGTCAGTCCGCTCATCGCCTCTAAGAGTTGCTCCTTGAGCAACGTATATGCAACCTGATCTGCCGGGGACAACGCGTCCTCGTCGGGAATGAAGTCACCCAAATGGCTGTCCTCTTCTTCTCCGATCGGCTTCTCGAGGGATACCGGCTCCTGAGAGATCTTCTGGATCTCGCGGACCTTTTCGACCGGAAGCCCCATCTCCTCGGCGATCTCTTCGACCTCCGGCTCGCGGCCGAGCTCCTGAATCAGGGAACGCTGTACCCGCACAAGTCGGTTGATCGTCTCCACCATATGTACCGGAATACGAATCGTTCGGGCCTGGTCCGCAATGGCTCTCGTGATCGCCTGCCGGATCCACCAGGTCGCATAGGTGCTGAATTTGAAGCCCTTGGAGTGATCAAATTTATCGACGGCCTTAATGAGGCCGAGGTTGCCCTCCTGAATCAGATCCAGGAATTGCATCCCCCTGCCGAGATATCTCTTCGCGATGGATACGACCAGTCGGAGATTGGCTTCGATCAGCATGTCTTTGGCTTCCTGATCGCCCTCAAGCATTCTCTTGGCCAGATCCTGTTCCTGCTCCGCTACCAGTAATGGAACCTTGCCGATCTCCTTAAGATACATCCGGACCGGGTCGTCCATTCCGATTCCTTCACCCATGCCTTCATTGATGTCGACCTCGGTAAAACTCTCTTCCTCGACATTCGTCTCCGGAATGATTTCAACGCCCTTGGCTTCGAGTGTATCGAAGATCTTCTCCGCGACATCCGGGTCAACATCGTTCTTCTCGATGATCACCATCATGTCTTTATAGCTGATTCCGTTATTGTTTGCTGCTGCTCTTTTCTCGATTTCCTGAAGAATGGAACGAAAGTCGTTTGCCATTAAGTCCCTCCTGAATTTGCCCCCTAAAAAACGATATAACGATGGTCATACGGTGCCGATGAAGCAACCGTATCTTATTATGCGTTATCCGAAGAGTACGTCTCGAAAGTCACCGTATGACTTTCCGGCTCCTCGTCGGATCGAATGGCATAAATGCCTTTCCCGGCTATGATTTCAATCGAAAGACCTCCGTAGTATTTCGACGCGTCGGAGGAATCATAGCCGTATTCCTTCGCCCTGATTGCCGCAAAACTCTCGTAGGTCTTTATGAGCTGCTCGGAGGAGATCTCTTCCGCCGAGGTCACGATCTTCAAAACATTATTTGAAGAACCGGTGATCGAGTATCCGATCGGATAGCCATCCGTTGCCTGAGTGTTCACTTCATAGCCGGCTTCGGAAAACACCTGTCCGACAGAATCGGACATGGCATTCTTCCGGCCCGTACGGACCAGATATATCGGAAGGAAAACAGCCGCAACCACCAGCACAGTCGCAACCGTAATGGCGATGATCGTCCAAAAGGTCTTCCGGGGAGCCTTAATGTCGTCCGGAGATACCTCGTAGGGATTCTTCTCCTTCTTGATCGCGGGCGTCAGCGTCTCGGCCTGCTTGACAGCCGCCGGGACCGGATCCGGAAAAACCGGGACAGCCGTATATCTTTTAACTCCGTCCCGCTTCGGTTGCGGTTCATTCGGAAAGGTATAATCCGTCGGACTCTTAGCAATTTCGATCGCCTCAGCGGTCGGAAAAACACAATCGCAGAATAGGCATTCACACATCTCGTCGCGGTCGTCAGTCACAATCAAAGACCCGCAGTTCTTGCAGATACCGTTTATCGAAGCCATTAGGGAACCACCTTTATGAAGGATTACCTGTGCGAACCGCAAAATTCCACACGTAGGCAGAGTAATTATATACGTTCACCCCATAAAGTGCAAACAGATTCGCGGAATCTTTTTAAGGAGTTTTTCCTCAACACATGGTATATTTTAAGATATGAATCAATCGATCTCTCACGAAAAGTTCATGCGCCAGGCTCTGACCCAGGCAGAACGGGCGGGCGCGATCGGCGATTGCCCCATCGGTTGCGTCATCGTACATGATGGCTCTGTCATTGCGCGAGCTCATAACCTGCGCGAATTCAACAACGACGCCACAGCCCACGCCGAAATGATCGCCATTCGTTCCGCCTGCCGGAAGCTCGGATCCTGGCGGCTGACGGACTGTGACATGTATGTGACACTGGAGCCGTGTACGATGTGTGCCGGAGCGATCATTCAGGCTCGCATCCGCCACGTTTTTTTCGGGGCGGCGGATCCGAAGGC
>JAFGGR010000160.1 GCA_016930475.1 Clostridiales bacterium
CTCGCCACTGCAAATTCGCTCAAGCAAGGAGCTGAGCAGGGCGTTTTTGACGATCTGCTCATCGGATACCTCTTTCAGAAACGAAACACTGTGGCGCTTGTGCTCCTCGATCTGTTCGGCGGCCTTGTGAAGTGCGGCGAACAGATCCTTACCCGCGACCGGTTTCAAGAGATATTGGTCGACCCCGATCGAGATCGCTTCCCTCGCCAGTTCAAATTCATCGTATCCGCTGATGATGATGATCCGGAGCCATGGAATGATCGCCTTGGCGTGACGCGCGAGTTCCAAGCCGTCCATAAAGGGCATTTTGATGTCCGTGATCAGGATATCCGGCTTCACGTCCTGAATGATGGCAAGCGCCAGCTCTCCGTCTCCGGCTTCTCCACAGCATGTAAAGGGCTCCTCGCCTTTTTCAATGGTGTTTCGAAGATTCTGACGGATGATCGGTTCATCCTCCACCAGGAAAACACTATACATCCCGCACCGCCTCTTCCGTGCTTAAATTGCCCTGTACCGGACTTTCGGAGTTAATGAGCGGAAGTCGCAAGGTCACCTTGCTTCCCTTCCTGTACTCGCTTTCCACCGTTAAACCGTCGTCCGTTTCATAGTAAAGTTGGATGCGTTTATACACGTTATACATACCAAAGCCGGTCTCCGGATTGTTTACGTCGTAGTGGGACAGGTTTTCTCGAAGAAGCAGGAGTTCATCCCCGTTCATCCCAACGCCGTCGTCCTCGACCGTGAAAATCAATAAATCCGCCGTCTTTCTTCCCGTGAGCGTGACGCATCCGCCCTGCCGGTTTTTCTTGATACCGTGATAAATCGCGTTTTCCACCAGCGGTTGCAGGAGGATCTTCAGCATCGATTCCCGGAGCATATCTTCCCCGATATCGATCTTGTAATCGAGGATCGCACCGTATCGGATCTTCTGAATAGCCAGATAACTCTCGACATGGGATTTCTCCTCGGCGACCGTGACCCAGTCCCTTCCTTTGTTCAGGGAAAGCCGGAAGAAATTCGAAAGGGCCAGAGTGGTCCGTGCGACTTCTTCGTTTTGGCCGTCCTCGGCCAGTGAAAGAATGGTGTCCAAGGTGTTATACATGAAATGCGGCGCAATTTGCGCCTGAAGAGCCCGCATCTCCGCCTTCTGGATGTGTTGCTGCTTTTGGGTGTTCTGCTCAATCAACTCGCCCAGTTTCTCCGCCATCGTATTGAGGCTGTCCGTCAGTTCGTCGAGTTCGCTGATCTCGGGCTTTTTCACCCGAAAGGACAGGTCGCCGCGAGCGATCTGGGAGGCCATCGTCTTGAGCCGAATGACCGGCTTATTGATGCTGTTGTTGAGTTGCCAGTAATTCCGGATAAGAAACAAGACGATGGCGACGAGGATCATGATTTGAAAGAAGGTCATGATGTCGAGTGAGCGTTGGATTTTGGTGTTCTGCAAATGGGCTATTTCCATCTCGGAGGCCACGAATTGTTGGATAATGTCGTAGAGCAAATCGCTGACCGACCGGATCTCGCCCAGCATCTCTTCATTCTCGAGGACCGGCCGATTGTTTTCGATATTTTCGCCGATCTTATCCACGTAACTTTCCAAAGTTTCCAGAGTATTTCGCGCGACCTCGATCAAATAACTGTTTTCGCCGCTGTTGGCATTCTTCTCGAGCTCATCGAGACGATCTCTGATCCGGTTAATCAACTCGTACTGTGTGTTGTCCGTAAACTTGGTCTTGCCGGACACTACGTACCATATTGTGGGATCGATCTCCTCCTGTACGACGCTGGACAGGCTGTTCGCGTTATAAACATTTTCGATGATCCCCTCATACTGATTGAGGGTGATATTGTAGTAGAGCGTGCTGATCAAAAAAGGCACAAGGGTCGCCAAAATGATGACCCAGTTCGTGACCTGTAGCGTCTTTCTTATGCTTCTGTTGCGCACTCGAGTTATGCCTTTCCGTTTCGCGAAAACCCTATGGGGAGGAATCAATATCCTCTGTCCGCGATCTTATTAAAATTGCTGTTTTCATCGAAGACCAATTCCTTGATGTAGATTTGTTTCTCCACTTCTTCGCCGGCTACGATCTTCTTCGCAAGCTCCATCAATTGAGGTCCGCTGTTCGGATTGCATTCGATGACACAATTGACGGTCCCGGCCCGCAAATAATCGATGATCCGCTGGGTCGCGTCCACGGAGATGATCACGATATCCTTTCCGGGTTCGATCCCGGCCTCCCGCATCACCTCGATCGCACCGAAGGTCATATCGTCGTTATGGGAATAAAGCACGTCGATCTCCTCCGGGTCGTATAATTCAAGTACTTGCTGCATGATCTCCCTGCCCTTGCTCAGCATGAAATCCCCGCATGCACTGAATATCACCTCAAACTTGGAGTCGGAGGAGATGACACTTCGGAATCCTTCATACCGGCCGATGGCAGGCGTTGAATCGATGGTGCCCGCCAGTTCGACGATCTTGATCGGCTGCTCCGTGTATCGATATTTATCGAGAAGAAACTGCCCCGCATGCCGGCCTTCCAAATCAAAGTCGGAGCACAAAGCACAAGTATAGAGGCTGTCGTCCTCCGTGTCGATCATCCGGTCGACAATGATGACCGGGATACCTGCGGCTTTTGCCTCACCCAGTACGGTATCCCATCCGGTCTCCACCAGCGGAGAAAAGGCAATGACATCGACTTTATAGGCAATGAATGACCGGATCGCCTTGATTTGATTTTCCGGATCCTGCATCGCGTCGTCAAACATGATTTTGATGCCCGCTTCTTCTGCGGCACTGATGATGGAGCGACTGTTCTGACTGCGCCATGTGCTCTCGTCTCCCAATTGGGAAAATCCGAGCACAATCGGTTTATCCGCGGACGGAGTGGTCTTTCCGAGACCGCAGCTGCAGGAAAAAATACATATCGCACAGATCAGCGAAAAAAGTCGTTTCCGTTTGTTCACCTCGTACGCTCCCTCATTGCTCTGATATTTAACATTAATACATTATAGCCCTTTCACTCTACTATAGGCAGTCCACAACAGTAAACAACAACAAGCGCAAATCGGAAATAATTCAGGTTTTGCCGTAAAAAAATATAGAAATGTTTCCGCGGGTCCGAATACTTCATAAAAGATCGTGACAAATGCGAAAAGATATACATGGAATGCCCTTCTCCCGAAGCCTAATCTAGTACACAGAGAACATTCAATCTCGAATTTCAACCTATTAGGAGGAAAAAAACATGAGAAAACTACTGAAAGGCATCAGCATCCTGTGTGTGTTCGTGTTGCTTATCATGGCGACCGCCTGCACCGAGAAGCCTGCCGAAACCAATGCCCCCGCGGCGACAACCAAAGAAGCTGCCGCCGAGACCACCGCAGAGCCTGTCGACACCGGCGACGATTTGATCGTTGTTGGATTTGCGCAGTGCAAAGCGGACGAGTCTGACTGGCGTATGGCAAACACCGCGTCCATGCAGGAGACCCTGAGCGAGGCCAACGGTTACAAGCTGATCCTCGCCGACTCCAACAACGACGCCGCTAAGCAGGTCGCCGACGTCCAGGGCTTCATTGACCAGGAAGTCGACTACATCGTCATCGCAGCCGTCAACATGGATGGCTGGGACACCGTTCTTTCCAGCGCAAAGGAAGCCGGGATTCCGGTCATTTTGATGGATCGTACTATCAATGCCAGCGCAGACCTCTACACCTGCTGGGTCGGTTCCGACTTCAAGGCAGAGGGCGTGAAAGCTACGGATTGGATCTCCACCCGTTTCACAGCCGATGATGAAGTCAACATTGTCAATCTTCAGGGCCAGCTCGGCGCGTCCGCTCAAATCGGGCGCAGTGAAGCGTTGGAGGACGCGATTGCGGCAAACAGCAACTGGACGCTCCTAGCTCAACAAACCGGCGAGTGGAGCACCGATACCGCAAAAGAAATCATGGCTTCATGGATCCAGCAGCACGGCGACAAAATCAATGTGGTCTATGCGGAAAATGACAACATGGCAGACGGCGCAATTCAGGCTCTCGAAGAGGCCGGAATGAAAGTCGGCGGAGATGACGGCGTAGCAATCATTTCCTTCGATGCGAACAGAGCTTACCTCCAGATGACTCTGGAAGGCAAGATCAACTGTAACGTTGAGTGCAACCCCCTGCACGGACCGAAGGTTGCCGAGATCATTCAGACCATCGAAAGCGGCGGATCGCCTGCTAAGGTCGAAGTAGTCGAGGAAGCTGCCTTCTACTATGACACCATTACCCAAGCCATTGTCGACGCTCGTGCGTACTAATTCCGCGAGAGTCAGTAAAAAAACCTTTTCCTGTGTGAGATGATATTTGATGTTTGGTTCGGGGAGGTCATCGGATCTCCCCGAGCCAAAATCAATTCGGGTGAGTGGAAAAAATGAGTAAAACAAAGAATTTACAGAATCCCCCCTCTGTGATAATGACCGGGATCGGAAAATCATTTCCGGGCGTACGCGCCCTGAATCAAGTTGATTTCAAATTGCGCCGCGGAGAGATCCATGCGTTGATGGGCGAAAACGGTGCCGGAAAATCAACTTTGGTCAAGGTACTGACCGGTGTCTATCCGATGGATGAAGGAAAAGTGCGACTGGACGGAGTTCCGGTCGTGATCCGATCCCCGCAGGACGCGCAAAAGCACGGGATCAGCACCGTTTATCAAGAGGTCAACCTTTGCCCCAATCTGTCGGTCGCGGAGAATCTTTTTCTGGGTCGGGAGCCTCGTTCAATGGGTTTGATCGACTGGAGGAAAATGAATCTCAAAGCCTCCGAATTACTGCAAAAATTAAACATTTCAGCGAATCCGACGGCGCAGCTCGACAGCTATTCGATCGCAATCCAACAGATGATCGCGATTGCCCGCGCCATCAATACGGAGTGCGCATTTTTAATTTTGGATGAACCCACCTCCTCCCTGGATGCCGACGAAGTGAATAAGATTTTCACGCTCATGCGACAGCTTCGGGACAACGGTGTCGGAATAATCTTTATCACTCATTTTCTCGAACAGGTGTACGAGATCTGCGACCGAATCACCGTTTTAAGAAACGGAGAATTGGTCGGGGAATATGAAGTGGATAAATTATCACGCTTCGAGCTTGTGACTAAGATGATGGGCAAGGAAATCGAAAACCTCTCGGAGCTTAGTGTCGACCGGGACGAATCCCGTTTTCAAGGTGAGGAGCCGATCATTGAGGCGCGTGCACTATCCAGCGGAAGCAAGAAGGTCGCGCCTTTCGACCTGAAAATGTACCGGGGCGAGGTAGTCGGTTTCAGCGGACTATTGGGGTCCGGCCGAAGCGAACTCGTGAGGACCGTTTACGGTGCGGATAAACCGGTCCAGGGACAATTTTTCATAAGGGGAAAAAACGTCCGGATCAGGAAGCCGCTGGATGCCATGAAGCAAGGGATGGCGTATCTACCGGAAGACAGAAAGGTCGACGGGATATTTCCGGAGCTTTCTGTCCGGGAAAATATTATTATCGCGCTTCAAGCCAAAACAGGCATGTTTAAGCGTATTCGCCGAAAAGAGATGGAAAAATACGCCGATCAGTACATTGACCTGCTCAACATCAAAACCGCAAACATCGAAACTCCGATCAAGAGTCTTTCCGGCGGCAATCAACAAAAGGTCATCCTGGCTCGTTGGCTCCTTACCAACCCCGAGTTTATGATCTTGGACGAGCCGACCCGCGGAATCGATGTCGGTACCAAAACAGAGATCCAGAGACTTATTCTGAAGCTTGCCTCGGAGAATAAAAGTATCGCTTTCATTTCTTCGGAAATGGATGAGATGATCCGAACGTGCTCCCGAATGGTCGTCATGCGGGATCGGCACAAGGTCGGCGAGCTGACGCAAGGCAATCTGGATCAGAGTACGATCATCCGAACGATAGCGGGAGGTGACAATGAAGATGGGGCTGTTTAATGATCGAAAGGGGCCGGCTATGCTCTCGCCGTCGGCCGGGAAAAAATTACTGAACAATCGACTGATCTTTTCCCTGCTTGTGTTAATGGTCGTGGTCGTTCAAAACATCATCACGACGCCGAATTTTTTCGAGATCACGATGACCAACGGCTTGTTATCCGGTTATATTCCCAATATCCTGGATGAAGCCAGCGAACTGATCATCGTTACGATGGGTATGACGCTGGTCATCGCGGCATCCGGCGGCGTCGATTTGAGTGTCGGTCCGATCATGGCCATCGCCGCCAGTTTTTGCGGCCTTCTTCTCAACGGATCGGAATACCGGACCGACGTTTATCACAGTCCGTACTTTTTAGCGATCCTTTTCGGTCTCGTCGGTGCGGCATTATGCGGCGCTTTCAATGGATTTCTGGTCTCTAGACTGAAAATCCAGCCGATGATCGCCACACTGATCCTGTTCACTGCGGGACGCTCCATCGCAAAACAAATCACGCACGGACAGACAATTTATATTATGAATCCGACATACAAATGGTTGGGGGTCCAGATCCCCGGTATACCGATCCGAACCACCATTCTGGTGAGTATCGCGATCGTCATTTTAGTCGTTCTGCTCGTCAAACTGACCAGTCTGGGCCTTTATATCCAGAGCGTCGGGATCAACGGTTCAGCCGCCCGACTCGTCGGACTCAATTCCCGGGTGATCAAGTTTATGGCTTTTGTGATCTGTGGGATCCTGGCGGGAGTGGCCGGGTTGGTCAGCTCCAGCAGTGTCGGAAGCGTGAATTCCGGGGAATTGGGATTGTCCATCGAAATGGACGCCATATTGGCGGTCGCTTTGGGCGGTAACAATCTGGGCGGAGGCAAATTCAGCATAGCGGGCTCGGTGATCGGCGCATACACGATTCAGGCGATCACTACCACTCTTTATGCCATGAACGTTCGCGCCGATCAGTTAAATGTCTTTAAAGCGATCATCATCATCGTGATCATTGTCGCAAGCAGTGAGGTGTTTAAAGAAAAGGTCAACCGACTATTCCGTCATATAACGAAAAAGAACGTACCCGTCGGAGGTCTGAGCGATGAGAGACAGTAAAAAGACAACAATTTCCGCTTCCTCACCTTTGGGAAAACGCAGCGGCCTGAGTAACACAGGTATCCTGTTACTGATCACGGTTTCTCTTTTTGTTATTTTGTATGTTTCTTCCACCATTTTGTTTAAGGACAGCAACTTCGCAAAATACTCGGTCTTTTTCAACCTGATCAACAACAAGGCATATTTGCTGATGCTTGCTCTGGGATTAACGGTGGTCTTGATCACCGGCAGTATAGACATTTCCGTCGGCAGTGTAACCGGACTGGTCAGCATGGTGATCGCTACGATGCTTTCTTCCCAATCCAATATCAGTGCAATCTGGGCTATTCCGATATCGTTACTCATCGGAGTTGCGTTTGGCATCGTACAAGGTTATCTGGTTTCTTATATGGAGATCCAACCGTTCATCGTCACCTTGTCGGGGCTTTTCTTCGCACGAGGAATGATCAGTGTGATCAACCCCAAATCCGTACCGATATCCGATAAACTATTCATGAGTTGGTCGAGCGCGAAGGTGTACATTCCGTTTTTATATAATGAGCGAAAAAACGGAACGATGGACGTAGCCTATCTGACTCCGGCCGCCATCACGGCAATCGCGGTCCTGATCATTATGATCATCGTGATGAAAAAAACTAAGTTCGGTCGCTCGTTGTATTCGGTCGGAGGAAATCCCCAGAGCGCCCTGTTAATGGGCGTCAACGTTAAAAGAATAAAGTTCATGGCCCATGTGCTTTGCGGCCTTTTAGCCGGTATCGGCGGCCTTCTATACACGCTTTTCGCGCCGTCGGGTAATCCTCAAAACGGTTACGGCTATGAAATCGACGCAATTTCCTCAAGCGTGATTGGCGGCGTAATGCTGAGCGGAGGCGTGGGGCTTCCGATCGGAACGCTTTTCGGGGTATTGATCAATTCGCTCATTGAGCGTGTGGTGCCGCTTCTGGGTATCGTGGACGCATCCTGGCCCAGGATCATCTCCTCGGCCTTTCTGTTTGTATTCATCGTGCTTCAGAGCCTGTTCGCGAGTGCCGGCCACAAGGGTAGTTTCAAGCCGGTATTACCGCAATGGATGCGATTCAATCTCAAAAAGAAAAACTAGAATACGCTTGCATCCGGAAAACCTTGGCGTGTGATAAAATGTTGAGGAAAATCATTTCCCCATTCAGGAGGAGCACGCCATGGCAAAGTTTGAGAAATCATTGACCGGAAATTTCGACGAATTTGTGAGGTATATGCACGAAGCAATCACCGGCGGCAGTGTTTCCGCGACCTTTGAGGACGGAAGCGATTTTGTTGTTGACACCATCCGGGTCTCCGTCCGCGCAACGAGCGATACAGCATGATCGGCGGGAACCGGGTCAGTATGAACCTCACGATCGTTGGCGACGAAGATCGCCTGCTCATCACCGCAATCACTTCCGGCGGGAGCCAGGCGATGTTTTTTAAGATCAATACTTTCGGGGAGGGATCTTTTCTGGATCAATGCATCGGCGCGGTCGAAAGTTATATGTCAAGAAAATAGGGCATGTGAAGAACGCATCTTCCGGACGCGAATGATCGAGATCGCGAATAAGATGCCGGGGTTTTCGTTTTGGGGACTTCTTATTACTAAGAGTAAGATCTTCATTCGATTATTGCATTCGTACTCGGGTTTTCGACGCTCTTTATCTTATTTCTGTTCATATGTTCATACGGCCGGGTGTCCGGCTTGTCGAAACAGGTGTGTAGCGAAATATGAGCGAAGATTATGAATTTGTTCAAACCAAACCCCAGATCAGACGCCTGGCCGACTTGGCGAGCGCGATCTGGAACGAGCATTTTCCAACGATCATCGGGCAGGAGCAGGTCGATTATATGGTCTGTCGGTTCCAGTCGGAGTCCGCGATCACCAAACAGATCCGAAGTGAGGGCTATCGATACTATTTCATTGCGAGCGACGGGAAAAACGTCGGATACTTCGCGATCCGCCCCGACCCGGACGCTTTGTTCCTCAGTAAAATCTACATTCTCCGCGACTACCGCGGTCGCGGTCTGGCGCGCGCATCATTCGAGTTTATCGAGGATCAATGCCGGCTAATGGAACTTCCGCGGATCCGCCTCACCGTCAATCGCGGAAACGCGCACACGATCGAGATTTATCGAAAGATCGGCTTTTCGATCGTAAGGACTCAAGTCGTCGACATCGGCGGAGGCTTTGTCATGGATGACTATGTGATGGAAAAGACCATTTTGCCGAGTCCGACTTACGACGTCGGCATCTGACTGATAAAGTCCGCGAGTCCCGCGCATATTTTGAGCTGATAGGCCTCATAGTTTAAGAACAGGTCCTCTTCCTTGTTCGTCAGGTAACCCATCTTCAGCATGAAGCCCGGGATGTCCGTCGACCAGTTCAGACCGCTGTAGAAACTACTTGAGTCGCAACCGTTATAGGCTTCACCGGTCGATTCGAAAAGCGATGTGCCGAGAAGTTCCCCCCATCCGACCAATCGATCCTTGTATTTTCCGGTGTCCGCGACCGAAACGGATATCCCATTTGTGGCGGGATCGGTGTCGGAATCACAATATAGGCGTATGTACACGTCCGGCATCTGAGACAATGCAAATTGAGCCCTCTCGACATTAGAGATATCCACGTTGTTTTCGGTACGGGTCAGGTGAACCACACATCCGAGACTCTCGAGATAGTCGCGTGCAAGGATCGCGATCTCAAGATTGATCTCATATTCCGGACGACCGGTGATCACGCCGATTGCTCCGGGCGAAGTCTTATCTTTCGACCCCGACATGACCGGCATCAGAGGTTCCTGTTCGGGGTTGGGAGTCTCCTGCCCGCCGGGGTCCAGAACAACGACATACCCGGTCAGGTCCGGTCCGATTACCGTGGTCGGAACGGTCGGAGGGATCCGTACGGTGATTTCGGCGGTTGTTTCGCTTGGGATCGTCGTTTCTTCGGTCGAGCCCCCGGATGTCCCCGCAGTTACTCCTGTCGCATCCGAACCCTCGAAGGACTCCGAGGAGATACCGGGTATCGGGTCCCGTGTCGACTCCGTAGTTTTGGAACCGTTCCCGGAAAACAAGCTCATCAGAAGGACCGCGGCGAGAGCCGCCGCACTCAGGATCAGGATGATAATCAGTGTGAATAAAATGACGCCTTGTCTTCGGAAATCCTCGCGGGTTTTCCGGTGTCGATGTCTGCTCATGGATACTCCTTGAAGCGATCTTTTCATGACGTTTTTTACCGTCATATGGTATTTTATCATATGAAACAGACAGATTCGTCACTTCTCTTTTACAAATGATTTATGAAATGTATAATAATATCAACAACACAGTATAGGAGCACGGCATGAAAAAACATGCACTGGTCGTTGGGCTGGGTTTCGCAGGTGCGGTTTTGGCCCGATCGCTTGCGGACGCGGGGTTTTCCGTTACCGCATTTGACAAGAGGCCGAGTATCGCGGGCAACATGTACGAGTACGAACGTTCAAACGGCGTTCGCGTCCACATGTACGGACCTCATATCTTTCACACTGATCTTAAACACGTTTATGCGTATTTGAGTACGTTCTCTTCTTTCTATCCCTACTCGCACCGCGTCCTCGGGATGATCGACGGTGTTCTCGTTCCGATCCCCTATAACTTCACATCGATCGAGAAGCACTTCTCTTCCGCCCGGGCAAAGAGCATCATCGCGAAGCTGACGAGCCATTATCCGTTGAACAGTCGAGTGCCCGTTTCGGACTTGCTTCGTCATCCCGACCCGGAGATCGCCGGCCTCGGGCAATTCGTTTTTGAAAAGGTTTTCAAGAACTACACGGCGAAGCAGTGGGGCGTACCGGCGGACAGCCTCGACCCTGCAGTATTGCGCCGTGTTCCTGTCGTCATCGGAGACGACGATCGGTATTTCTCCGATTCGATCCAAATGATGCCGCTGATGGGCTACACGGAGCTTTTCGAGAATATTCTGAAGCACCCGAATATCAGCATTCAACTCAATTCCAACGCACTTCAGAGAATTCACCCGCATTCCGTATCGGGCAAGTTCCTTCTGGACGGAGTTCCGTTCGAAGGTCCCATCTGTTACACAGGATCGGTCGACGAGCTTTTCGATTATGTCCTCGGCGCGCTTCCTTATCGAAGCCTTGAGTTATGCATGGAGGATCACGCGATCGATCTTTTTCAGAGCGCCTCTGTCGTGAATTATCCGAACGACGAGTCCTTCACGCGCATCACGGAGTTCAAGCACATGACGCTTCAGGATGTTCCGGGCGCGACGACTATTATGAAGGAATATCCGATGGCTTATCATCCGGGCGGCAGATTGTGCCCGTTTTACCCGATCCAATCGGACGAGAATCAGAACCTTTACCGCGATTATTTGGAAATTTGCGGAAAATTCGAGGATCTGTTCCTCTGCGGACGGCTCGCGGAGTATAAGTACTATAATATGGATGCGGTCGTCGACCAGGCACTTTCCGTAGCCGCTCAGATAAGAGAATCTCAGAGATACGAGTAAGGAGAGGACTATGCAGGACAGGGACAAGAACGAGTCGTTATACATTGTTATGCCGGCTTATAACGAAGAGGCCAATATCGAGACCGTCGCCAATGAGTGGCATGAGGTCGCCGTCCAGTTCGGGACCGATTCGAGACTTGTGATTTTCAATGACGGAAGCCGTGATAACACATGGGCGAAACTCATAGAGCTGGAGAAGGTCCTTCCGAATCTCATAGCCGTCAACAAGGAAAACTCCGGCCACGGTGCCACGTTACGTATAGCATACGAGTACGCTTTGAAGGAAGGCGCCGACTACATCTTTCAGACCGACAGCGACGGGCAAACACTGCCGGGAGAGTTTCTGTCCTTTTGGCACCAACGGAATAATTTCGTCGCCGTGATCGGTCACCGGAATCACCGACAGGACGGCTTTTCGAGAAAATTCGTCACCAAGGTGTTGAAATGGGTGGTTTTTCTTATCTTTAGGGTACGCATACCCGACGCAAACACCCCGTTTCGACTCATGCAGAGAGCGACGCTCGAGAGATACCTCCCGCGCGTTCCGGAGGGCTATAACTTGACCAACGTTTTGCTTTCGGTTCTGATGGCGGATGCCGCCGAGAATGTCCTTTATGTTCCGATCACTTTCCGCCCGCGACAGGGAGGTAAGAATTCGATCAACATGAAACGCATTTTTAAGATCGGCCTTCAGGCATTGCGCGATTTTCGCGTCATCAAGAAAGAAATGAAGCAGGGCAAGAGATAGTCGACCGCAGACCCTTACGAATTCAATAAAAAGCAACCGCACGCGGTTGCTTAATAAATTACACGATACGGCAAAAGAAATGCGCGCTAGCAGTTCTTAATGATGACGCGTTCCATGGCATCCGCGGCGGCTTCGCAGGAATCCAGGACGTTCTCCATCGACTTGTAAATTTCCTGCCACTTAATAATATCCAGGACATCCTTTTCCTTATTGAAAAGTTCTTTCATCGATGATTGAAACAGGGCGTCTCCCTCTTCTTCGATATTATTGATTTGAACCAGAATCGGAGAGAGCTCCTTAGACTTTTTGAAATTTTTGAATTCAACTGCAGCCGTGACAAGGGCCGAACACGCCTTGGTGATCAAGTTACACATCCCCTTACCGCGCTTCTTGGCGGACTCAATCGACATCATGTCGAGCATTATTGCAACATCGTCGATCGAGTCGATCGTTTCTTCGATGGAACGGGAGATCTCCATGATATCCTCCCGCTCGATCGGCGTGATGAAGGATCGGTTCAGATGGAAGTAAACTTCGTGGTAAAGCCGGTCTCCTTCGTGCTCGATCTCATGGATCGCATTTGATTTCAAATGAGAGTCTGAAAGATCATCCAGAAGCTCATCCAACCCCTCCGCCGCGCGATTGCAAATAGACGCTGCCTTGATAAACAAATCGAAATAATCCGCTTCTTTGCTATTTCTCATTCTCATTACCTCTTTCTTGCCGGTGTCAGAACAACCGAAGGAATAACTTAGCCATCAGAAAAGAAATCAATCCACAGCCGGGGAACGTTAACACCCAGGCCAATACCATGTCGCGGGCTACCAGCCAGTTGACGGCACTTAATCTTTTGGAAGCACCGACGCCCATGATCGCCGTCGTTTTCGTATGCGTCGTGCTGACCGGCACACCGGTCAGGGTCGACAGGAGAAGACAAAAGGACGCCGCTATATCCGAGGCAAAGCCCTGGTACTTCTGAAGTTTGACCATATCCATTCCGACCGCCTTAATGATGCGGTAGCCGCCGACGGATGTTCCGAGACCCATCACGACCGAGCATATGACGATCAGATACCAGGGCACGCCAAAAGAGCCGTCCGCCATTCTATCTATGACAAAGGGCGAGCCGGGCTCCGCAATTCCAAAGTAATAAATTCCGAGAAGAAATATTCCGATAAATTTCTGGCCGTCCTGAGCACCGTGGAGAAACGCCATCATCGCCGCGGCGGCCATTTCTCCAAAGTGAAACACCTTATCCGCGGTCCTGCGCTTCACTTTTCGAAAGGCCATCTCGATCCCCTTGACACTGATCCAGCCCGAAATGAATCCCAAAACGGACGAGATCAAAAGACCGATCAGAACGAGCATCCACTGCTCTTTACTGACCGAACTAAATCCTCCGAGTCCGATGGCCGCACCGGTAACGCCCGCGATCAGCGCGTGACTCTCACTGGTCGGGATCCCGAAATACCAGGCGGCCGTCGCCCAGATAACGATCGAAAACATCGCGGCGGCAAGGACGACTAATGCATCCTTCTCCTGTCCCGGATTGATCACGATCATCTTACTTAATGTATCGGCGACCTTCGGGGAAAGTACGGTCATGATCAAAACGCCGAGAAAATTCATGACGACCGCCATCTTGACCGCGGCAGCCGGCGTAATAACACGCGTAGATACCGCCGTGGCGATCGCGTTGGGCGCGTCGGTCCATCCGTTAACGAATATCACCGCGAGCATCAGGACAACGATAACGATCAAGCTAAACCACATGTGTTCTCCCCGAAAACGTGCAAGTCCGTGCATTCACTGATAATTGGTCGAGGTGAAGAGACTCGAACTCCCGACATCCTGCTCCCAAAGCAGGCGCGCTACCAACTGCGCTACACCTCGGTTTCAAAAACCGCAACAGCCGTTATTATACTCAAATCGCGGTTTGATTACAATCCTTCGCCGGTGACCGAAATCTCTCTCCGGATCAGGATCAAACAATATCAAAGACAAAGATCAACAAGAGATACACCAGAAATGAGATGATAAAAGTCGAAATAATGATGGCAATGAATCTCAAGGCCTTCTTGACTACGCGGAGAATCGTCTGACGGTCGCGCTGCTTGATTTCCTTCTCACTCAACTTCGGAGCATTACGGTGGTCGGCTTTATAGAGAAACAAGCCGCAATTCTTACAGACCGACCGCTGTCCGTTATCGGTGTTGCATTTGGGACATTTCATACAAGCATCGCTCCAATCCTAAACCGTTTAACGCACCCTGTTCGAGTACCAACACAATTATACTTCAAAAAAGCGATTTTTCCCCCGAATGATCTCATCGATACGCAAAATATACTCCCGTACACTTCGGACACAATCGTGGCGTTCGATTCGTCCGTTCGGTAAGACGCGTTTGCCGACACCCCCGGCTCCGAAAGCGAGGACATTACGGTAGTCGCTCATCATTGCGACGTTATAAACACATTCCGTGCCCATTGTCGAAAAGCCCGTATTTTCGAGCCCTGCAACCGTGTCTTTCTGCTTGTACAAATAATACGGAGAGTACCCCGTTTCCGCGAGTCGTACGGAGGCGTACGAAACCATTTGATCCGCAATCCTTACTCTTTCCGGGTCGTCCATGATCTCCGCTCTTGCCAGGTTTGAGGTCCTCTTTTTACAGAGCGCATGAACGGTGATGTTCTCGGGATTCAACTCGATGATCCGATCGATTGAAAACCGGAATTCATCAAGGCTTTCACCGGGCAGGCCGGCGATCAAGTCGGTGTTGATGACCGAAAAACCGGCTTTTCGTGCGATATCGAAAGCCCTGTAAAATTGTTCTGCCGTGTGATGGCGTCCGATACGCATCAGTGTCTCATCGGAAAGCGACTGCGGATTGACGCAAATCCTTCCGACGCCCTCGTCGACCAGCAAAGTCGTCTTGGATTCAGTCAAAGTGTCCGGTCTTCCCGCCTCCACGGTAATCTCGGCATTGCGATCCGGACATATCAAATCAAGGGCTCCGCAAACAAAATCTCTTAACAGGTCGTCATCCATGATCGTCGGCGTGCCCCCGCCGAAATAAACAGCCCGTACATTCTTCATGATCCCCGTCAGCCCGGCAATCTCCTTGAGGACGGTATCCTTGTACTCCGAAAGAAGCGCAGAACTCGTTCGGCTCTCCTGAGTGATGAACGAGCAATACGAGCATCGTCCGGGGCAAAACGGGATCCCGATGTACACAAACAGATCCCGGTCGTCGGTCGATGATAATATCCGGTCCTCCGCGACCGCCGTATTATAAGCAAGCCCGGCCTTATCCTCCCGGACATCATAGAAACGGACGAGCGTGTCAAGGTCTCGGACCTCGCGAGCGACGAGGGTCGGGCGGATCCCGGTGAGTGAGCCCCAAGGAAACTTCTTTTTCGTAATGACCGAAAAGACCCGATACAGTTGTCTTTTCAGCTCACGATTCGACGGCAATTTTTGTGCATCATCCGATTTTTCGAAAATCGACGTTCCGGGTACCGTGGTCATGACGAAGCCGTCCGATTGTACTATGCTCTCAATAACAATATCTTCCTCGTAATCGGCGAAAATCGATTGCCCCTCACAGCGAACGGACGGACCGAAAAAAAGCCGGCTCACATCCATTGCCGGAAAAATGCTTCCATGTCCCTGCGTGATGACGGAAATCAACCGTTGACTCCTTTAACGTAATCGAAATAATACTCAATAATGAGCTGACTGACCAACGAGTAGCTGCGAACGCCTTCCGGCTGTAGGTTCGCCTTCAGGTACGTATCGTTCACCTCTGTCGATATTTCCTCGACCGGGCCCTCGAATTGCTGCCAATACTCGTAACTGATATTCATATCGCGATAGGCTCCGTCCGGGATGGATCGGGCAATTTGCGTATAGGCTTCAGGGTCGACAGCCGCCAGATCCTGAGAAATATACCCGAGCGCAAACATATATCCGCTATAGCGAAAATCGGGCCGGTCGCTGGAAACACACGCCAGAAACCCTGCCAGATTGGCATCCTGCTCGCGGGCGATCCCTCGTACATGGCTGATCTCGTGGCAGGCCGTCATCGGGATCGTATGAGCCGGAACGTCGATGTTCGCGTTGGCTTCGCCAAAGAACGGAAAGTACATCCCGACAATGCCCGTGTATGACCAGTAATGCGAGAGCGCGACCGGTTTGACTCGAATGTCGTTTCCTGAAAGCGCCGGGAAAACGACCGCCGCCATATCCATTGCCTCGCTTCCGGTCCGCAAAACATCCTCAATGCCTTTGATCGGAACCATTCCTCCCTGATCATTCTCGGGAAGAACGGGACGGTTCTCCGCGACGCCCGTGGCAAGCCATCTCATGACCTCCGCGAGTTCTTCGGAGCTTCTTTCCGATGGAACCAACTCCAAAGATTCATGAAGCGGTCTTCTGGAATACCCGATCCCGTGCATCATCGTAAAAGAGGTGGATGTGATCAAAAGGATTACGCTTAAGACTACCGCACTACGGTAGAAAAACCTTTTCTTCTCACGACTGCGTACCGCCCTGACAATGTACCAAACAATCAGTATCGACACTGTCGGAATGGAAGCGATGACAAAGATCTCCGTGATCGAGATCGGTACCAGAGACGTCAGGGTGACGATCGGCCATGACAGATATGGAAACAGCCGAAGTGCGTACCACTCTGAAATTTCCGGACTCCGTGACAGCCACTTTGGAAGCATCAGAAACACAAACGCACCGGCCAGGCACATCAATATCGGAAGAGCCGATCGAATGAATTTTTTCACGTGTTCCAATGAGTCATTCCTTCCGTACACGGACTGTGGCGCAACTCTTCGCTCCGCTTGATTCGGATCCCCAAAATTGCGTTACCATATTCCAGAATAACGTCCGCCGAAAAGGATTGCAAGGATTATCGGCTGATGGATCAGATATACGAACAGCGAATGTCTTCCGATGAATTCGAGCGGACGGGAAAGAGCGCGAATAATTTGGGGAGTGTTCGGAAAAGCAGTTTCTCTGTTGATATAGAGCGTACGACCGACGGAGATTCCGATGAGATAAACACCCAGCCAAGGGATCATCGGGAGATAGTCGCCCATGGAGATCGCGTCTTTCGGCAAGATTCCGAGCGGAAGGAACGCGTACGTATTTAAGTCATTTCGAAGGATACGGATCAACGGTTCGGCCATGAACACGCATAGCGCTGCGATGATCAGTCCGCTGTTGATCAGCGATGAATAGTAAACCGATTTTTTATCTCCTGTTACGAGGTTCTTTCCCGCATTCATCTCGAGTTTTTCGATGACCCAGCAAATAAAGGTGCCGACCGTAAGCAGGTGAAGGATGTTGAAGAATACAAACAATCCTTCTTCATGCAGGTCAGAGATGACCCCGACCGCCAATAACGCATATGAAACAAGTGCCATGATCACGGAGATCGCAACGGATCCGATCAACATGCGCAGAGACCTCTTGAGATTATTTCGCGAAAAGGTACAACAGATGCCGGAAATTAAAATAAAACAGCATAGAAAAAAAGGTTGAAGGACGTAGTTAAAAAAATCGCCTTCCTGAAACTCGAAGAGATCGTATCCGAGAAGATATCGTATATCCCATATCAGATGATGGCAAATCATCATGAATATCGCCAGCCCACGAAGGGCATCCAACTCAAACGCGCGGTTACTCTTACTCATGCTCACTCCGAAATCATCGCGGCACCGATTGCGGTCGCAAATTCAGAGTTCTCGGGCACGATAAATCGGACCCGGTACAGGTCGGAAAAAACGTTAAAAAGTGCGGCACATTGTGAAACGCGAGTCATTTGACCGGTAAAGACCACATCGGCAAGGCCGACGTTTCTTGCGGCAAGGACGGCCATCGTGCCGATGGACTGGAATACGAGGTTGAATATGCCGAGCGCCAGATCGGCACGCGTCACGTCATCGGTCATTTTTCCGAAGTTGGAAGCCGTCGTCGACATCGGCAGTCCGGGAATCTCGATGTTCGAAATATCGGCGATCGACAGGTCGACTCTACTCAAATTGCCTTCGGAAGCCAGCTCCGTTAATACGTCAAAATCGCGGACATTCAGAAGACTGCTGGACAACCCTAAGACCGTTCCTCCTCCGACCCCTGAGCCGATGATATGCCGCACTTTATCTTCCTGCGCCTCGACAAAGGCCGTACCGGTACCCATACTGACAACGACGGCATGAGACAGCCCGGACAAGTGAAGGCCGCCGAGCCCGGTAGCGAGGAACTCTTGAACGCGTATGGTTTTAATGCCTAAAAGATCACCGGTGGGGAACGAAGCCCCCACACCGGTGATCATCAGTTTTGATATATCCGTAATTTGAAGATGGTGACTGTCAATGAACTTTCCCAATGCTCCGAACGCAGAGGTAACGGGGTCCGTCGCCTTAACAATCTCGTGCCCGATGGATCTTCCATCCTGAATTCCGACAATCTTGGTGGTACTTCCGCCGACATCAAGACCGATCACGATACCCATGGCAAGAAGGCTCCCCTCCCGGCATAGATTACGTTAAAGCGAATTCGTTAGCGAGCCATCCTATACTGTTCCGGATACTCGAGTGTATCCTGAGGAGCAAGCTCCTTGTCGACCAGCGAAACGGATCTCGGAACGGCTACAAAGCTGTGTGCCCGAGCGTCGATCGGCTTAACGTTGCCGTCCATAGCATACGTTGAACCCGAAATAAAGTCAATTACTCGCTGAGCGATCTTCGCATCGACATTTTCAATGTTGCAGATGACCATGTGTCCCGCTCTCAAGTGATCGCAAACACGCTGAGCCGACTGGATATTGTTCGGCTGCATAATGACCAGCTGTTGCTCACCCGACTTGATCGGCACGACCTTCTTTGGCGCGCTCCTCTGCGGTGCCGCATACTGCATCATCGGCTCGGGGCTCATTCCGGTTGTGAATTGCTCCGGCTGTGAATACGTCTGATGAGTCTCCGGAGCTTCATACTCCTCTTCGGTAGTCTCGTCGTAGTCATATTCACTGTCATAATCGAACTCGGCGTCATCCGGGTATCCGGATAATTTGTCAACGATCTTCTTGAAAAAACCTGCCATCTTCTATACCTCCAAATATCATCTAATTCACTATTGACTCTCATAATTATTTGAATGAGCTAACTAGTGAAAAGAATCACTAGGGTCAGTATAGAAGTCTTTGATATTCGGTTCAATAGAATGTCGGAACAAGTAAAAGGACTGTAATTGCGCGGAAACATAAAGGGGCTTTTCTAACAACCTGCTTACAGTAACAGGCCGCAAATGCCCGTAATATCAATATTTTCGAGAAACAAGAGGAAAATAAAAATGCGGATCAGACCGTCCTCGGCCCGAATATCGATGTGCCGATCCGGATATGGGTCGCGCCGGAGTGGATCGCATCAACATAATCCTGGCTCATGCCCATGGACAGAATCGTCCACGTACCCGGATCCCTGACCACAGGCTTCATTCGATCAAAAAGTTCCCGAAGGCCTTCGAAAACCATCCGGGGCGTGTATGAGCAAGGGATAATGGGGGCCATCGTCATGAAACCGTTCAAAGAGATCCCCGGACAGTCGTTGGCATGTCTTACCGCCGATTCCGCATCCTCCGTCGAAAAGCCGTGTTTGCTATCTTCATCGGAAACATTGACCTGTAACAGGATCTTTGTGACCATTCCCGCCGCCTCGGAGCGAGAAGATATTTCGTCCAGCAAATGAATCGAATCGACGGAATGAATCAAAGCGGTCTTGCCGATGATCCGTTTCACCTTGTTCGTTTGAAGCGTCCCGATCAGATGCCAATTCGGTGAAAGTCCTTCGGCCTCAAGCGTTTCCCGCTTCTCCAGAAGTTCGACCACGCGGTTCTCTCCCAAATCCAATAGACCGAGACGGACGGCGGCGCGAGCATACCCGACCGGAAAAAACTTGGATACTCCGATTATTGTCAATTCATCGGGGTTCCTTCCGGCGCGATCCATCTCGTCCCGGACCGCTTTTCGAAAAGCATCCAAGCGAATCTTCATCGCGTCTTCTATTTCCCTGAAACGTTCCTGCTCCGACACTTTGTCCCCCTATTCAACCTTTTCGTCCTCTGACAGGGTGTTCGGATTCGTGATAACGATCGTGCTGGTATTCGGATCGTTGAAGCCCTGGATCGGACTGATGATTGCGTATTCGCGGTCGTAATCCAGGATTTTGACGCTCAGCGACCGTGCGTAACCGCTGGAGTTGATCAATATCTTGGCATAACCCAATTCATAATCCGGCTTGATCAAAGCGGTACGGGGTACTCTCAAGCCTTCAGTCACGGAGCGAACGATTTCGACCTCAGCGGTCCTTCGGTCCAGAAGGCGCTCGATCTGGTTCTGCGACTCAAAGACGACGAAGACGCCGTCGATCGCTTCCGACGAGCGGATCACCAGACAGTCATTGATGACGATCCCTTCCGAAGGAACCCGGATCGTATGAACGGAATCCTTCGGAAAATCAGAGACACCCATACCCGGGATGACGCAAGCAAAATATTGCAGTTCATTCTGACAAATCCGGAGGACCGGCTGATCCTTAACAATATCCAGATCGCCGAAAATGATTCGTTGCGCATTCTTTATATACTTATCGCATTCAAGGGAAGCGATCGTCATGAGCGTCTCCGGTGTCAATTCCTTCTCCAGACCGTCGAGCTTGAAAGAGACGATCCCCGGCTCTATGGCCGATATGATCGCCGACTCCGCGGCCAGTTCCTGCTCCAAACGGATCTTATTCGTCCGCAGTGTGGACAGTCGCTCGTCGTCAAAATCGATACTCTGCAATCGCGAGTCTCTCTTGTCCATCAGGACCTGCAAGGACGCCGAATAGGAAGTCAGATTGGATAGATCTCCGTAAAAGCTGTCGACTCGAATCATGTCGATGAGCGGAATGATTTCCGCAGCAGTCTCGTTATAAACGGCGACCGCTCCCATTCCCTTGCCGCGGCTGACCAAATCGCGCTCGATCTCAACGATTTGACTCTGGATACCGCTCAATTCGATCACCGTGTCCTCCATCCCCTCGGGAATGACCATTGCCAGTCTCTGCGTCTTGGACACCCGGCTTCCCTCGGTGGAAAGTGTGACCAGCGATCCGGATGTGTTCGAGCTCACTACGGCTTCCCTTCGAATGATCAGCACCTCCGCGCTTACCGAGTGCTCGACGCTCCCCTGCGTTACGAAAGCGAACTTCGGTTTGGCCGCAACATAATCCTTCACATAAAAGATGGCAGATGCGGTAACGACCGCCAACAATAAAACAACGATGACCATAAAAAGGGCGCTCGAGATCGCGCGCTTGCGTCGCACCGTTTGAAGGTGACCCAAGTGCTCTCGAGAGACGGTTCTTTTCGCGGTTTCGCGAGTGCGAACCGACTCCTTATTCGACGGGATCGCTTTGCTCGGAGCAGGCATCTTGGTTTGTGCGGAATTCTTGTTCGACGAGCCGGACTTGTTCGGTACGGCTCCCTTGTTCGACGAGCCGGACTTGTTCGGTACGGCTCCCTTTCGAGGATCTTTTCCTCCGCTCGAAGCGGCTCCCCTGCCTGAAGCTGTGCCTTTGCCTGAAACTTCACCTTTTCGGGAAGACGTTCCCCTGTTATCGGTCGGTCCGGGTTTCTTCTGATTGCTCATACGGACTGTTCTCCCATTTTGTCTACTGCGATCATAGCGGCCAGGCAGATCTGCTCTGAAACCAGACCGCCTTGCATATAAGCATTATACGGCGATTTGATCGGCCCGTCAGCGGAAAATTCGATCGACGATCCCTGAACGAAGGTTCCGGCTGCCATTATAACCGGAACATCGTAACCGGGCATCGCCCAAGGCTCGGGCGTTACGAAAGAATCGACCGGAGAGCAAGCCTGAACGATCCTACAGAACTCCTTCAATTGCTCCGGTCCATGAAATCGAATGCTCTGAATGATATCTCCGCGCGGGTCCATCGGCCCCGGTGATGTATCGAATCCGGCTTTTCGAAAAAGAGCGGACGCGAATACTGCGCCCTTCAAACTCTCGGCGACGACATGCGGTGCCATAAAAAGACCTTGCGCGATCGTTCGATTGAATCCCAGCGAAGGTCCGACATGCCGGCCGACGCCGGGTGCCGATAGTCGAAAAGCCGCTGCCTCGACCAGGTCACGTCGTCCGACGATATATCCCCCCGAGGGACACAGTCCGCCGCCCGGATTCTTGATGAGGGAGCCGGCGCAGAGATCCGCGCCATACGAGCAGGGCTCCTCTTCTTCGACGAACTCGCCGTAGCAGTTGTCGACCAGGATGACTGCGTCGGAGCCGGCCGCGCGAACGGCGGAAATAACGGACCGGATTTCGGAACCCATAAGGCACCTCCGGTCGGAATACCCCTTTGATTTCTGAATAAATACAAGGCGCGTATCGCAATCGACCGCCGCCCGGATCGCGGCTAAGTCCGGAGAATCATCCGGAAGCAAAGCGACCTCCGCGTACTCGATGCCGTAATCTAAAAGCGACCCCGGAATGCGGGGCTCATTGTTCTTGGCGATCCCGATGGCAGTCGCCAGGGTATCGTAAGGGGTCCCCGTTACCGAGACCATCTTATCTTTGGGCCTTAATATCCCGAAAAGGCAGGCGGCGAGGGCTTGCGTGCCGCAACTGATCTGGATGCGGACATAGGCAGATTCTCCGCCAAAAACGGCCGCGTAGATCTTTTCAATCTTGTCCCGGCCGATATCGTCGTATCCGTAACCGGTTGAAATGCCGAAATCGGATTCGGAAACACGCGCCTTCCGAAAAGCGTCCAGGACGCGTAACTGATTAAACTCACGAATCCGCTCGATTTGAAGGATCGCCGGAGCGATCGTATCCCGAACCTCTTCAGAAGCCTTGATCACCGCGTCGGATACGCCGAATGCGCGAAAAGGGTTACTCATCAGATGCCGTAAACCTCCTCGGAGGTCAGCACCCGAATGCCCGCTTCTTGGAGTTTACTCAAGGCAAGCTCGGGATCCCGGACGCGAATCACGACGACGGCGTCGTCGGACGCTCTGCCTACGTATGCATATAGGTATTCCAAAGACAGCGAGCCCTGTGAGAGTATCGATAACGCATGATCGAGTGTGCCGGGCTTGTCCGCGATCGCCAGCGCGATCACGGGTGTACTGCTCACCGTAAAACCGGCCTTGGTCAATACGTCCACCGCCTGCTCCGGCTTATCCAAAATCATCCTGAGAATTCCGTACTCCGTTGTATCCGCGATATATAGCGCGCGAATATCGATACTATTCTGTCCGAGAGTCCGGGTCACTTCCGCGAGCCTTCCGGACTGATTTTCGAGAAAAACGTTGATTTGTCTGACCAACATGGCGGCACACCTCCTGATCGCTTGTGCCGTGAACCCACGGCCGCTTGCCTCATATCCTGATTATATCGTATTTATCGGGCCAAGTCGCGGCCGATGCGGAAAGCTTCCAAATTCATCGGGATCATTTTGGGCTTTCCCGCAAACGTCTCCCGGATCGATTCTTCCCAAACGCTCTCCGAGATATTCGTGTTCACCGAAAGCGCGCCGAGCATGACGATATTGACCGCCTTGGCACTGCCGACCGATATGGCGGCGTCCTTTGCGTTGATTTCGACGATGCGGGCTCGGTCGCCGACTGCTTCTTTAATCGTATCGGCAATCCCCTCCGGATACTGTTCTTTCCCGAGCAACACCGGCAGAGGGCGGATCTTTTCGTTACTGATGATCATGGTGCCGCCTTTTCGAAGAAGAGACGCCCATCGTAAGGCCTCGAGCGACTCGAAACATAGGCAGTAATCGGCAGTTCCCTCGTCGATGATCGGCGAAAACACCTTGCATCCCATTCGAACATAGGTAATGACCGAACCTCCGCGTTGACTCATGCCATGCACTTCGGAGACCTTGACATCCAGGCCGGTCTTCATCGCGATCGTGCCGAGAAGTTTTCCGGCGACGAGTGTTCCCTGCCCGCCGACACCGGCCAAAACGATCGACATGCATTTGGAATCCGATGGGGTATTCATATCCTGCTCCGCCATCATTTCACCTCCCCGATGCTCAGCGCACCGAATGCGCAAACGTTGACACAAAGGCCGCAACTGTTACAGGTTTCCGGATCGATGACCGGCTTCTTATCCGGGCCCGCCGTCAGAGCGGGGCACATGATCCGAATACACTGGCCGCAGGTTGTGCACTTGTCTTTGTCGACCACGGCGAATTTTCCCCTCGGGCCTTTGCCGGTCGGAATGAGTGCACACGGTCTTCTGGCGATGATGACCGAAACGAATGGCTTTTCGAGTTCTTCCTTGATCACCCTTTGCGCCTCTTTCGTGTCGACCGGATCGATCACCCGGACAGACCGGACGCCGACGCTCTCACACAAAGCCTCGAGCGAGACGGCAGGGGCGGGATTTAAACGGATGTCCATGCCTGTCGACGCGTTCTGCTGGTGCCCGGTCATACCGGTGATGGAGTTGTCGAGAATAATGACGGTGATGGAGCTCCCGTTATAGACCGCGTTGATAAGATTCGTGATCCCGGAATGAAGGAAGGTGGAGTCGCCGATGACGGCGACGGTCTTCTTGGAGTCGCTCGCGTCGGTCGCCTTATCAAAGCCGTGTGCCATTCCGATCGAAGCACCCATGCAAACGCAGGCGTCCATCGCCGAGGTCGGCGGCAGGGCGCCGAGCGTATAACAGCCAATGTCTCCCATCACTTGTGCCTTCAGCCGCGAAAGCGCCATAAAAAGGCCTTTATGCGGACAACCGGCACACATGACCGGCGGTCGTCCCGGAGCGGTTACAAGACTATCCTTCGACACCGCCGATGTCGTAACAGTGTCCGGAGCAAGCGCGGCACGAAGCATCGCGGTCGAGTATTCACCGTTCAGTGAAAAGAGCGACTTGCCCTCACAGGCGATGCCCATCGTCAGGATTTCGTTTTCAAGGAAAGGATCGAGTTCTTCGACGACGACCAATCGCTTCACCTTTTTCGAAAAGGAGCGGATCAACGCCTCGGGAAGCGGCCAGATCAAGCCGAGTTTAAGGACGCTCGCGTCGGGGAGCGCCTCTCTAACGTATTGATAAGCCGCGCCGGACGTAATGATCCCGAGGTCCGACGATCCGTCGATTTCTTCATGAAGGCCGACTCCCGTCGAGGGGTCGGAAGAGTCGTTCGCAATCGCTTCCGTGCGCTTTTCGACGAGCACATGGCGCTTAACCGCCATCGCGGGCATCATGACATACTTTGCCATGTCCTTCGTGTACGGTTTAACGAGGATGTCGGAGGGATCGGACAGTTCCGTGATCGAGCGCGAGTGTGCCACGCGTGTCTGGAGCCGCACAAGCACCGGGGTATCATACTTTTCGGAAAGCTCGAAGGCTTTAATAACAAATGACTTACACTCCGCGGAGTCCGAGGGTTCGAGTATCGGAAGTTTCGCCGCTCTCGCGTAATGACGGCTGTCCTGTTCGTTTTGCGAGCTGTGCATGCCCGGGTCGTCAGCGACGACAAAAACAAGGCCGCCTCCAATGCCGGTATACGATGCGGTAAACAGGGGATCTGCCGCTACATTGAGGCCGACATGCTTCATGCAGGTCATTGCCCTCGCGCCCCGGATCGAGGCGCCGATCGCAACCTCCGCACCGACCTTCTCGTTAGTTGCCCATTCGCAATGGATTCGTTCATACTGCGCCGCGGCCTCGGTGATCTCCGTGCTGGGTGTTCCGGGATAAGAAGAAATCACTTTAACGCCGGCTTCATATGCGCCGCGTGCAACGGCCTCGTTTCCTAATAGGATCTGTCTCAATGGATCCACCCCTTTTTCTCGAAAAAATGCTACTCGTCAGTATAACACAATGAAGCGCCGGTCAAAAACAGCAAAATCAGAAAGTCTTCGACCGTAAGTCGACCACACGCTTCGATTTCCCGGCGGTCCTTTCGAGTGTTTTGGGGTTGAGAAGCGTCACCTTGACGTCGATCTGAAGAACGGTCTTGATCTTGTGTCGGATCTCTTGCGTCAGTTGTTCGAGCTTCGAGTAACTGTCCAACATGGCTCCATCCATGAGTTCGACCTGAACTTCGATCTTATCCATGAACTTTTCTGTCGTTACGATCAACTGATAATATTGGCCGATCCCCTCGACGCCCATCAGGACCGCTTCGACCTGCGACGGGAAAACATTCACGCCGCGAATGACCATCATGTCGTCCGAGCGACCGCGGATCAAATCCATTCGGGCGTTTGTACGACCGCATTTGCACGGTTCATAGGTGATCGAAGTGATGTCCTTCGTCCGGTACCGGAGCATCGGGATACCTTCCTTAGTAATGGTGGTGATCACCATCTCCCCTTCACTTCCCTCGGGGAGCACTTCGCCCGTGTCCGGATCGATAATTTCAGCGATAAAGAAGTCCTCGTTGATATGCATCCCGGAATGTTCCAGGCACTCGTATGAAAGTCCGGGGCCGCAGAGTTCGGTCAATCCGTAATTCTGAGTATCGTTGATCCCGAGTCTCTGCTCGATCAATTCACGCATCTCGGGTGTATGACCCTCTCCGCCGAACATGCCCGTCTTGAGGTAGATCTCGTCTCTTTGAACGCCGAGATCCTGCATGATCTCCGAAAGGTGGAGTACATAAGAAGGCGTCGCTATGAGGACCGTCGACTTCAGATCCTTCATGAACATGATTTGCCGCTCGGAGTTGCCGGATGATATCGGAAGCACGGATGCACCGACTCTCTCGAGTCCGTAATGCAATCCGAAGCCTCCGGTAAAAAGTCCGTACCCGAAGGCGACCTGCGCGATGTCTTCATTCGTCACGCCGGCCGCCGTGCACATACGCGCGCAACACTCGGTCCAGTTATCCATATCGTTTCGGGTGTATCCGACGACGATCGGCTTGCCGGTCGTTCCGGAAGAACTGTGAAAACGGACGATATCCTTGTTGGGGACGGCAAACAGATCGGTGGGATAATTATCCCTGAGATCGGTCTTCACCGTGAACGGCAACTTCTCGAGATCCTTGAGTGTCCGGATATGTTCCGGTTTCAGGTCGATCGCGTCCATGCGTTTCTTATAGAAGGGGACCCGCTCGTACGCGTAATTTACCTGCCAACGCAACCGCTCGAGTTGTATCGCTTGAATCTCGCTTCTTGACAAGGTTTCCGTTTTGTTCCAAATCATCTGTCCGTCCCCTATTCGTCTTTATCGTTTATACCACTTCATCCTTCGGTAAAATTTTCTTCTGCTCGGCGGCAATCTGAATATCGTAGCCGGCAAAAGCATTGTCGATAACTTCTTTCCTGATCTTCGATGTGAACAAGGACACGACCGGCACCAGGATCAGCCCGAAAAGCATCGCGAACGCGCCTGCGTTGATCGGCGACGCCAAATTGATCGGAAGACCGGTCGGGAACGTGAAACCATGCCCGAAAAGCGCTCCGTTTGAAAGGATCAGATGTGTCACGGTAATGCCGACACCGCTGATGAAGGATGCCCAGACTGCCGCCTTGGTCACACCCTTCCAGAAAAGCCCATACAGGAACGGCGCGATAAACGAGCCGGACAGCGCGCCCCACGAGATCGACATCAGCTTTGCGATGTACATATCATTTGTGCGGTACGAATAGATTGCCAGAAGCATCGAGATGATAATGAAAATCCCCAGAAAAACACGGATCCACGTGACTTTCTTCGTCTCGGACATTTCCTTTTTCATGGTCGGCACGATCAGATCCAGCGTGATGGTCGAGCTTGAGCTCAAAACCAAGGAAGAGAGCGTCGAGATCGACGCGGAAAGGACCAGGATGACGATCAGGGAAACGACCAGCGGAGAAACCGCTTTTTCGAGCATGATCGGCATGATCATGTCGGTGCTGAACTTACCGGTGATCGCGTTGGTCGCCTCTTCGGGGCTCACGAAAATGCGTCCGAACGCGCCGAGGAAATAAGATCCGCCGGCGACGAACAAAGCGAAGACCGTTGAAATGATCGTCGCAGCCTTGACCGATTTCTCATCTTTGATGGAATAGAATTTTACAACCATCTGCGGAAGTCCCCATGCACCGAGCGAGGTGAGGATGACCACACCTAAAAGGTTCAGCGGCTCCGGCCCGAGGAAGGATGAGTAGACCCCGTTGATCGGGCTTGTAGGAGAACTGAACTTCGAAAGCTCGGCAAGGCTTCCCATCAGCCCGCCGTGGTCATTGAGGACGCCACCGATCACGATAACGATTCCAATAAGCATAACAAAGCCCTGGATCGTATCATTGATGACGTTGGACATATACCCGCCCAGAACGACGTATAGAGCCGTCAGAAGGCTCATAGCGATAATACAGATCTCATACCCGTACTGAATTCGATCGAGGCCGAGTGCAGAGGTAAAGAGGTATGAAAGACCGTTGAATACTGAAGCCGAATAGGGGATTAGGAATATGAAAATGATCGCGGCCGCGACGGTGCGCATCGGCTTGCAATCGTAACGACTCGCGAAAAAATCCGGCATCGTGTTCGATGACAGATGCTTAGTCATAATGCGCGCTCTGCGGCCAAGGAGTTTCCAAGCAATCAGGCTCCCGATGAAAACGTTCCCCAAGCCGATCCATACGGCGGAAATACCGTAACTCCAGCCGAACATACCCGCGTAGCCGATGAATACGACGGCCGAAAAATAAGTCGCACCGTACGAAAATGCCGTCAGCCAGGGTCCTACATTACGCCCGCCCAAAACAAAGGACCCGACATCCCTGGCGTGCTTCTTGGCATAAAATCCGACTGCGACGGTGATCGTAAAGAAAATTACAATGAGAACGGCGTGAAGAACATCCCAAAACATACGCTACCATCCTTCTGTCCTTTGCGGACGCTACAATAAACAGCCCTGTTTGAAAACACTGCGTTAATATAATAACAGACTCACAAAAAGACGCAACCGAAAAACAGCCATAAAGCACGTAATTACGCCGTTTTTTTCAGGATTCTCGCGAAAAAACAACAAATGGAGGCCAATAATCAGCGCTACGGCTTTCTTATATACAACGGAACGCCATGTTCGTCAACGCCGTTCTCTACAAAGCCAAGGGACTTCCAGAAGCGAATCGCATTTTCGCGCTCGTCGCAGTTGATCGCATAATATAGGGCACCATCGGTTTTGGTATATTCGGCTAAACATTCAAAGCATTTGTGTCCCGTGCCATTCCCCCTATATTGAGGGAAAACCCAATAATCCAGAATAAAGCACTTACCGTCCTCACTCTGGTACGTGATATATTGAGTGGCTCCGATCCGAATATCATTCTCTACAAAGTACACCATATGAAACCTGTCGATATCCGTCATCATATAAGACTTGAGAACATCTCAATATTCCGGACTTCTGAAGTATTTCTTTTCCTCCTCACCGGTGAGTATTCCGTCATCGATGAGATACTGATAGTGAATCTTCCAGAATTCTTCGATACGAGATACGGGGATTTCTTCGATTCTGATCATCTCTTATCCTTCTCACCGTTCTAGTTTGCCGCTGTCTGTATGAAAATGATTCTCGTGACTCCTGCCTGATATGATATCAGACGCAATGACAAACCACCAGGTTATCCTTTGCCCGAAAATAATGAACGACATCAATACTCCGATGAACGGGGCAATCGCGAAGTATGCACTCGTTCTTGTCGCACTGGTCAAAGTGAGTGCAATCATCAGCAGATCCCGTGCCGCTCCGCTTCAGGTCTCGCCCCTTATATAATAAGAGAGAAGCCCTTTCTTCGACTGAGTTCCTCAGATTGCCGAAGGCAATCTGAGGAACTGTCTGAAGTCGAAGAAAGGGCTTCTCTCGTTGGTGCGGTCGACGGGACTTGAACCCGTATGATCTCTCACACGCCCCTCAAACGTGCGCGTCTGCCAGTTCCGCCACGACCGCTTATTCGTGTCGAAAAGCAAGGCTTTTCGACAGCAAGAATGATTATAACCAGTACGTACTTCGGTGTCAACAAAACTCTGGAATTCGTTGTATCTCTGCGATCAAAGCTCACCGCTTCTGCCTTTCGATCACATGGAGAATAAGAACCCGAGCAGTCCGAGCACCGCCAGTACGATAAGAATGGCGATAATGACACGTATGGCCGATATCGGAGCCTTCCCTCCGACCCTCCCGGTTTGCCCGTTGACGACAAACTGGTAAGGCTTTCCTTTGTATGTAAAGGACGAAAGCCATACCGGAAGTAAGATGTACTTGAAAGTGATCCGGCTGAATTGAGTCGAAAAAATTATGCTGTCCGCGCGATCCGCATGCCAAACCGAGCGGATATGTTGGAATATTCTCCCATGTAAAATGCCCCGGATCCCCTCTTGAGCTTTCGCCCATGCGTCCTTCAGTCCGATCGAGTAGCGCTCCGCTCCGAAGCCGGCTAAGAGTTCCGGACGATACGGGACCAGTTGAGTGAAATCGAACGGCTCCGCCCTGCCGACCAGTGAGTTTTCATTCTTATTGGTCCCCACGACGGTATAATCATTGAATAATTCCTGATATACTCCGGATACCTGTCGCCAGTCGGTCACGGTGACCATTTGATTCCCCTGTTTGACCATTCTGTCGTTACCCGCCCTTCCGCGAAAAGCGGAGGACGTCATCGTGTCAAAGGTCCAATACGGAAGATAGACTCCCTTAAAAGACTCCGGGCGAGCTTGGAGTTTCGCTTGTTTCGGGGTAAAAATCTTCTTGTTCAGCCATTTGGAGAAAAGGCCGCCGGCTTTATCGACCGGAACGATGAACGGACAAACTCCGCCGGGTGCCATCGACCGCTCTCCGGCGGCCGGCATCACGTTGGTCGAGCCGCAGAAGGAGCAAACGGCGGAGGTCTGAAGCGTGTCGTATATTTCTTCTCCGCCGCAGTTCTTGCAGATGACTACCTTCTTCTCCGTGCCCCAGTTAAAACTTTCCGTCGTTTCAGCTTGGCTGAAGTCGATCTCGGAAATCGATTCTCCCTCCTCGGGAGCCGGCAGGGTCTTGCGATATCCGCAAAATTTGCATAACATCCCTCGCGTTCCGGGGTCGTATTCGACAGTCGCGCCACAGCTCGGACACTTTTTGTCTGTTACCTCTTCCGTTTGTTCCACAGCGAGCATCGTCACATCGACCGACTCGCTCCGGTTCATTTCTTCCTTGTTCTCTGACATTTTTAAACCCCCCTTTCGATTGCCCGAAGGCGTCACAAAATTAACGATCGGAAGAATAAATTCGAAAGTTTGCCGGCTCTATACCTTGCTCGGCACCGCCGTCGAGCAGTCCGGCCGATTCAACAAGCGCGGATCCCTCGTAAACAGCACCCGGATCCGTCACCCCGGCATGAAGGTCTTCTCGTAACGAAAAGGAAACAGCGCGCTCGCGGTTCCGGTTAAGCGCAAAGACCATTCTGCACGGTCCGTTCTGAGGTTTGCCAAACATATCCTTTCCCTCATCGTCGAGCGTCCGCTCGAAAACCAGAAGATCCCCGTCTGCAATCAGTGTCCGGTAGAAACCTGTCCTCAAGACCGGAAAGAGTTTCCGAAAACGGCTGATCTCGCGATAAAATTCCAGTTGTTCCCGTTGCTTCCCGGAAAGACGGTCCCACGGATAAGGGCGGCGATTCAAGGGATCCCGAAAGCCCTCCATACCGACCTCATCTCCGTAATAGACGGCCGGACATCCGATATATCCGATCTGGAAGACGAATCCGAGGCGGCCGAGTCTCATTCCCCTGTCCAATTGCTCATCGGATAAACGGGTCGATTTCTGCGAATGACGGTCGCCGGGATCCCCTGCACCGGACAACATCGTCGTCGCTCGAGGGATGTCATGGCTCGAAAGCAGATTCATCACGCAACAATGAGTCTGCGCCGGATAGTTCTCCCGACAGGTCTCCAGCAAATGATTCGTCTCGCCTGCGCTCAGGGACCCGCTCAGAAAACCGATCATCGCATCCTTAAAAGGATATCCCATTACAGAGTCATGCGATCTACCCAAGACAAAATCCCGGTAGGTACCGTAACTGACCTTACTGCTCGCGTCCTCCCACACTTCGCCCATAACGATCCCCTGCCCGTCCGTCTCCTTCCGCACCCGGCTTTTCACCTCGCGGATAAACGAATCGGGCAGTTCGTCGGAAACATCCAGACGAAAGCCGGAGGCACCCTTGCGGATCCAGTGCGCGATAACGCCTCTGTCCCCGAGAATAAAGTCACGGAAGGTCAGATCGTTTTCGTTGACGTTCGGCAGTTCCGGAAAACCCCACCACGAATCGTACATGATTTCGCCGCTTCGGTTTCTTGAAAAAGAATACCAGGAGGAGTACCGGCTGACTCCGCCCTCCACCAGCGCTTGGTACGCGCCCTTTTCGGGGTAACGGCCGTATTTGTTGAAGTATACGCTGTCGGCTCCGGTATGGTTGAACACTCCGTCGAGAATGAAGCGGATTTTCTTCTTTCGCATCTCCCCAACGAACGCATCGAGGCCTTTCTCTCCGCCCAGGAGCGGATCGACTTCCGTGTAGTCGCCCGTATCGTAGCGGTGGTTGGAGCGCGCTCTGAAAATCGGGTTCAGATAAATGAGTTCAACGTTTAGGCTCTCGAGGTAGTCTGCCTTCTCGGCAATACCGCGCAGACTGCCTCCGAAGAAGTCGCAGGCGACGTAACCGGTTTCCGGCTTCCCGTCGATATCGACGTCCTCATCCCAGGAGGAATGATATATTCGCTCCGGTCTTGGATCAGCTGTCATCATCCGTTCGACCGAAAAATCCGCGCTTTTCGAAAAGCGGTCCGGAAATATCTGGTAAATCATCGCGCCCTTCATCCAGTCCGGAGTGCAAAAACTCTCGTCATAGACCGTGATCTGAAACGCGTGCGGAGAGCGATTCTCGTCCGGTCCGACCCGTGCCGGGGTGTCGCTGATTCTTCCCGCTCCCGTAATATCCTTCGAGGAACGGACATAATAATAACTTTCGCCCGATCCAGGGCGAAAAAGCTTGAACCAGTAAAAAAACAGCCCCGGTTCCGCCGGCATCCGCAGAGTAATTTCAAATCGGGCCTGCGATGCGGAACTCTTCTGCATAGCGCTTTCATGGTAGGAAAGCGAGTAGAGGCCGTACGCGTAGCAAAGAACGGGATAGGCGGAATCAGCCGGAGCATCCAGGGCAAGCGTCACGTATGTACCGCAGGAAACCGAGCCGAACGGGCTTCTGTATTCAAGGCTTCGGCTGCGATGCAGGAATGCGGAAACATTCGGATTACCGGAATGCATCATGACTTTTCTCCGCCACCTTTTTTCGATTTGGGCTTCGGTGTATTCGTCGATGATTTACCGGGCTTTCTCGTCTTCGTAGCGTTACCGGCAGACTTCGCGGCATCAGCGTGTGCGGCCTCTGATGCTTTAGCCGTTTCGGCCGGTGCAACGTCTTTCGAAGCGCTTGCCTGGGCCTTTGCCGGTGACGGCGACGGGATCGCATCCAAGTCTTTCTTCTTTTCACTCAAGTCGATCCCAGTAATGAGCGAATAGAGACCCATATACTCTTTCGCGGATCTTGTCCAGGAGTAATCGCCGCTCATTCCGGCTCTTACCAACCCATTCCATACGTTCTTATGATGACGGTACAGGTCACATGCGTATTTGGTGACAAATAGGAATTCATGCGCGTTGATATTCGCGAACGAAAAACCGTTTCCCTCGCCGGTATACTCGTTATAAGGCTTCACCGTGTCCTTGAGTCCGCCCGTTTCGCGAACGATCGGAACCGTCCCGTAACGCATCGAAATCATCTGTGACAGCCCGCACGGCTCGAAAAGTGACGGCATCAGAAAAATGTCGGCTCCGGCATAAAGGAGGTGTGCCAAGTCGTTGTCATAATAAATACATGACTCCATCTTCCCTGAATTTTGTTTCGCCAGTTCAGCCAGAGTCCTCTCGTAGAAACTGTTTCCAGAACCGAGCACTACGATCTGAATGCCGTCGTAAAGCATTTCTCCGATGACGCGCAGGAAGAGATCGAGACCCTTCTGATCCACCAGTCTCGTGATCATGACGCACAAGGGAGCACCGGGATTCACATCCAGTTTGAGCTGTTTCTGGATCGCTTCTTTGCAGACCGCTTTCCCCTTCTCGTATGTTTTAACCGTGTAGGTTTGAGGAAGAAGCCTGTCCGTCTCCGGATCAAATTCGACTTCGTTGATCCCGTTCAGGATTCCCGAAACCTTATACGCATAGCGCTGGAGTGTATGATTGAGACCTTCCCCGTAGTAATCGGTCATGATCTCATATGCGTAGGTCGGGGAAACCGTAGTCACCGAATTCGAGTAAACGATACCGGCCTTCATGAAATTTGCGGCACCGTCTTTGAGTGACAACTCCTCCGTCAGCACATGATCCGGCAGATCAAGCATATCCTTGATCTGTTCGACACCGTGGATCCCCTGATATTTCAGATTATGAACGGTATATACGGTCTTGACGCCGATAAATTTGCCGACCGGACGGTAATGAACATCCAGAAGGAGCGGGATCATTCCGCACTGCCAATCATTCAGGTGTAAAACATCGGGCTCATATTGCATGAAATCCCCGATGAATTCGAGCACGGCTCGTTGAAAAAAGCAAAACCGTTCAATGTCGAAAACATATTCGATGTAAGGTGTATCAAAGTTGAAATAGTACTCATTATCGATAAAGTAATGAATAATTCCATCTTTCTCGATCGAGTAAAGTCCCGCGTAAAGGGATCGCCACCCCATTTTTACCATCTTCCAACCGATGAATTGAAGTTGCTTGGCAAACTTTTGTTTGATCGGACGATAGAGCGGGATGATGACCCGCGCCTCGCAACGAGTCTTTTCGAGGGCCGGTGGTAATGATCCGATGACATCGGCAAGACCGCCCGTCTTGGCGAATGGAACGGCTTCAGATGATACGAACAGGACCTTGATTTTCCTCATACAATTGCCCCCTTGTCGATGACTACGGGATAATCCTTGTGCCCGACCAGTTGTGTTCCCGGCCGGATCACGGCGTTCTTGTCAAGTATGACATGGTCGAGAACGCAATTATCGGAAATATGAACATCCTGCATGATGACAGCGTTTCTGACCACACTGTTCTTGGATACAGTAACTCCCCGAAAAAGAATGGAATTGGAAACCTTGCCCATAATGCGACAACCGTCGGAAACCAATGCGTTCTTTACATCGCAGGCCTCAAAGTAAAGCGTCGGGGCTTCGTCCTTGACCTTCGTTAAAACCGGGGCACCGGTCCAGAACAAGTCCGAGCGGACCTTATCGTCCAGAAGTTGCATTGACGCATTGAAGTAAGTTTGAATGTTATTGATGCGCAGGACCAGACCTTTATACTCGTATGCCCGGATCCGCAATGTGTCGAATTTTTTAAGGAGCGAGTAGATGCCGAAATTGCGGTCTCCGTGCGCCATCATTTCGGCGATCAAATCGATGAGCAGTGTCCTTCTCAAGGTAATGACCCCGATACAGCACTTGTTGGAATCGGTCTTTTCGGGATTAAAAAGAACATCGGTAATGATCCGTTTCTTATCCGTTTCAAAAATAAAATTCGGCGTGCCGTACTTTGTTCCGTCCTTGTTGTACATGACCGACATATCCGCACCGCTCTGAACGTGGACGTCAATAAAATCGTTGAAGGTGGTGTTGATGACGATGTTGCTGTTCGCCAAAATGACGAATTCGGTCCGATTGGAACGTATAAAGTCCAGAAGTCCGGCCATCTCCTCTCCGTCCTCCGTCGATTTCGATTCCGAGTTGACGTATGGGGGCAGAATGTGAAGTCCGAAATTCTTTCGGTCCAAGTCCCAGGATGCTCCTGTTCCCAGATGGTCCATCAGTGACTTATATTTATTGAGCGTCAGTATGCCGACACTCTTGATGCCGGAATTCACCATACACGAAAGCATATAGTCGATGATCCGATACCTTCCTCCGAAGGGGATCGCCGCCAAAGCCCTCGGTTTTGAGAGTTCGCCCAGAGAAATTTTGTTATTGTCGGCCAGAATCAGTCCCATTGCATCCAAAAACATCGGTTATTCCTCCTTGTTCCGCCTATACCCGGAATGTCTCTTCAATGACGTTACTCTCGTCTTTGACATCGAGGTCACAATCCACCTGACTGTTGGCGGGGATTATCGAATGATCCTTGATCTTGAGGCCCTTCTCGATCACAACAATACCCTCCGAGCAAATGTGCGTGTTCAAATACGGACTCTCCCCCTCAATCGAGGCACCCGCGCGCACTCCTTTGCCGATGATGGTCCCGAACCCGACGATACACTTATCAAGGAACGCCCCGGACTTCACCGTAACTCCCGGAAGGAGCACCGAGTCTTTGACGACGGCCCCCTTTTCGACCGTTACCGAATCGGAAAGAACACTGTGCAAAACGGTGCCGTAGATCTGGCATCCGTCGGTCATCGCCGACATTGAAACAGTCGCGTCTCCGGATATGTAATTGGAAGGCTTGCTCGGGTTTCGGCTGTAGATCCTCCAGTTCCGATCGATCAGGTTGATCTCCTCCGGACGGTCCAGAAGGTCCATATTGGACTCCCAGAGGCTGGAGATCGTTCCGACGTCCTTCCAATATCCCGAGAATCGATACGCGAAAAGTTTCATGTCATGTGACAGCATCCGGGGCACGATATTCTTGCCGAAATCGTTATCGGAGTCCGAATCATTCTCGTCCTCGACGAGAACATCTCTCAGGACAGACCATGTGAAGACATAAACGCCCATCGACGCAAGATTACTCTTCGCTTTTTTCGGCTTCTCGATAAATGAAACGATCGCATCCTTCGGTCCCGTGTTGAGAATACCAAATCTCGATGTCTCCTCCCACGGGACCTCGATCACCGCCAGGGTCGCGTCGGCTTCCATGTCGATATGTTCACGAATCATTCGCGCGTAATTCATCTTGTAGATATGGTCGCCGGAAAGGACGATCACATACTTTGCGCCGCAATCATCCAAAAATTCACGGTTCTGGTAGATCGCGTTGGCGGTGCCCTTGTACCAGTCGCTTTTTCCGGAGCGCAGGTACGGAGGGAGAATAAATGCTCCTCCGTTATTGCGGTCCAGGTCCCATGGGTGCCCGTTACCGACATAAGTGTTGAGTGCGAGGGGCTGATACTGAGAAAGGACACCGACTGTTTCAATTCCGGAATTGGAGCAGTTTGACAGTGGAAAATCGATGATCCTGTAACGGCTTCCGAACGGCACGGCCGGCTTCGCAATGTTTTTGGTCAAGACACCCAGTCTGGAGCCCTGTCCTCCGGCAAGAATCATTGCTACGATCTCCGCTTTTGCCATGTTGTTACCTCCGATTTATCATATCGCTATATATCTTTGATCCGTTTGCTCCGATGCTACGATGACTTCTGAATATAAATGCCGGCCAAAGGCGGAAGATTGATTTCCAAATAGCAGGGCTTTCCCTTCCACTCGGATTCGATCGCGCAGAATTCTTCCTCACCGTCATCGTTTGTCGGGTATCCGCTTCCGCCGTAGCAGGCTTGGTCCGAATTCAGGACGACCCTGTATCGTCCGGGCTCGGCGACCGGAATACGGTACCGTACAAGCGGTACAGGGATCATATTCAGCGCGATGTAAAGATCCCGGTCTTCCGCCTCGCCCTTCCGGCGAAAAATAAAGACGGAGTTGTCCCGGTCAGAAATATCGACCCATTCAAACCCATCCCAGGATCGGTCACGGATCCACATCGAACGCTCCGAAATATAGAAGCGGTTCAGTTCGGCAGAAAACTCCCTGAGTAATTTGTGAGCATCGTAATTGAGCATGAACCACTCCAGCTGTTCGTAGAATCGCCACTCGATAAACGGCGCGAATTCCGAACCCATAAACAGCAGTTTGGCTCCGGGATGAGCCATCATATACATGAAAAGCGTCCTTAAGGAAGCAAATTTCCGCCAGATGTCGCCCGGCATCTTGTCAAGTAGGCTCCTTTTCCCGTGAACGACCTCATCGTGAGACAGACAAAGGATAAAATTCTCGGAAAAGGCATAGACCATCGAAAAACAAAACTGATCGTGATGCCAGATCCGCGCGTATGAGTCGGTCTCGAAATAATCCAGCGTGTCGTGCATCCAACCCATGTTCCACTTGTGGGTAAAGCCCAGTCCTCCTTCGGAGGCCGGATGTGTCACCTTCGCCCAAGAGGTGGATTCCTCGGCAATCATCATCACGTGAGGATAGTGTTCTCGAATAACGGAGTTGAGCTGACGAATAAAATCGACGGCCTCTAAATTGTCGACTCCGCCGTTCACGTTCAGAATAAAGTCCGTGCGTCCGTAATTTCGGTATATCATACTGGAGACCGCGTCCACGCGAATGCCGTCCACATGAAACTCATGGATCCAGAACACCGCGTTGGAAATCAGAAAAGAGCGGACCTCAGACTTATCGTAATCAAAAACATACGTCCCCCACTCCCGATGCTCCCCGATCCTCGGATCCTCATATTCAAAGCAGGGTGATCCGTCAAATCGCACCAGTCCTTCCAGATTTTTCGGGAAATGAGCGGGGACCCAGTCGAGGATCACTGCTATACCGTTAAGGTGGAGATGGTCGACAAAAAACTTGAAGTCCGCGGGCGTTCCGAAACGGCTCGTCACCGCATAATACCCGGTGATCTGATATCCCCACGAATCGTCGAGCGGGTGTTCCATCACCGGCATCAGTTCGACGTGTGTATATCCCATCTCGTTACAGTAGTCCGCCAGATCTCCCGCGATTTCACGATAGGTCATGAAATTGCCGTCGGCATGTCTTCGCCAGGATCCCAGATGCATCTCGTATATATTAATCGGTCTTGCGGTCAGCGCGTCAACACGTTCGGAACAATACTTCTCGTCTCCCCATTCGTAATCATCCGGATCATACAGAATCGAAGCATCCCTGGGGCGGGTCTCAAAATGTCGCGCAAAAGGATCGCCCTTCATGTACACCCTGCCGTCGGCGCCGGTGATCCGGTACTTATATCGGTCCCATTGCTTTGCACCGTCCGCCATTCCGGTCCATATCCCGGTATTTTCGTTCTTGATAAGGGGATTATGGTCATCGGACCAATCGTTAAAATCGCCGGTGACACTTACTGCTCTCGCCCGTGGGGCCCAAACGGCAAACCGGTAACCCGTCACCTCTTTGCCCTCGAAAACGGGGAAGGAGCCCAAATAGTTGTAGCTCCGGTGGTTATTTCCGGTATTGAACAGATACCCTAAATCCATTTGCCCACCGCGGCTTGACGCCGCATTCCTCTCCGGTCGAAAAAATCTCTCGGCCGTATGTAATAATTATACCCGATTCGCCGGTCATAACAAGAACAGACCATAAAAAAGAGACCCATACGGGTCTCTCAGTCCATGTTACTTTGGTTAAAATCTGCCATCCGGGTAAAAAACCGATCACCCCGGCTGAAGCCCTCTGTCACTTCGCAAAGTTCGCACCCCGGTCAAAAGCGCGAAGGTTATCCGGGATCATGTGGTGCCTGCGCTCCGGAAGAACATCGCGGAGAGCCGTCTCGAAGGACTCTTTCCGAAAACAGCCGGACGCGGCCGACAGGCATCCCAGAAGAACGATTGTCGCGTACGCCATGTTTCCGAGCTCACTGGCGATCGTCGAAGCTTCGATCGGAAAAAATCGGATGCCCTCGGGCACTTCAGCGGACTTCACCAGCGAGGAGTCAATAATGATGATCCCGCCCGGCTTCACGATTTTTTTGAATTTTTCGAAGGAGGGCAGATTCAAAGCGATCAGGACATCCGCATCGTTGATGACCGGCGAACCGATCGCCTCGTCGGAAATAACGACGGAACAATTGGCGGTTCCGCCCCTCATCTCGGGACCGTAGGACGGAAACCACGAAACCTCTTTGCCTTCGATCAGTGCCGCCTCAGCGGCCATTTTCCCCGCGGATAAAATTCCCTGTCCGCCGAATCCGGCCAGAATGATGGAATAATCAATCATATACTAAACCTCCAGATCCTTTCCCTTAAAAACGCCGAGCGGATACTGCGGGATCATATTCTCCCTGATCCACTGAAGCGAGTCGACCGGATCCTTGCCCCAGTTTGTCGGGCAGGTCGACAGGAATTCCACAAACGCGAATCCCAGCCCCTGCTGCTGAACACGGAAAGCCTTGGTAATCGCTTTCTTTGCCTGTTGAATGCTCTTAAAATCTACGACGGTCACGCGCTCGACATAGACCGCGCCCTGAAGCGTCGAGAGCATCTCGCTCATATTGATCGGGTAGCCCTGAAGGTTCGCGTCGCGCCCGAACGGCGACGTGGTCGTCACCTGCCCGAGAAGCGACGTCGGTGCCATCTGACCGCTGGTCATCCCGTACACCGCGTTATTTACGAAGAATGCGCATATCTTCTCTCCCCTTGCCGCGGCGTGAACGATCTCCGCCGTTCCGATCGAGGCCA
>JAFGGR010000161.1 GCA_016930475.1 Clostridiales bacterium
AGTCGCAAGCGACGGCGGTCGAAAGGATCATCGCGGAAACAAGGATCAGGGCGGCAAACCGACATCCTCTTCTCCCCAAATTCTTGTTTGCGTTCTTTTCGTAAAATTTCATCGCATTTACCTCATTGCCATATATTGAGTAGCTCTTTCAGACCGACGGATCTCATTCATTCGTCGACCCAAAGCCTGCCGGGCAGGTGGCGAAACAGGACTTTTATGAGTATATCACGAATCGCGAAGTTTTGAATATGACGCGAGATTCGGCTTCGATACGCGATTCCCCGAGAAGTATCATCGGACGCCGGCGGATCATTCCCCCAGAAGTTTCAGACGATACGCGGGATCAGATTTCGGCGTGCAAGAACTCATCTCTTCGCGTTTTTCGCGAAAAACGCCCCGCCCGGATGCAAAATTTGCCAAATAAAACATCGACAAGCGCGGGGGAGCCCGGATTGTCGATGTTGATAATGTCAACGAACATGCATATGAAGATCGAGAATCGTTTATTTCAAAGGATTCCCGATGATCAATGCAAGTATCACGCTTTTGAAAACGAGCGCTTCCGAAAGAGGATCATCAAAGCAAAAAAGCCTCAATCATCTGTAGCGGGCACTTCCGACCGACGACTGTCGACGCGAAAAACGACGGCTTCAATAATGATGCCGTACACGGCTCCGACTGCAAAGCTGATCACATCCGTGAACTCCGTCGACGCGAAAAATGCCAAGGATACAAAGATCCCCAACAACGCGCCGCGCAAAAGAGACATCGGAAGTTTTTTGCTCGTCGGGCAAACGCCGATGACCAGTCCCATCAATAGTCGGTTATACCAGAGCGCAAAAAGGTAGAAAAAGTCCTTTTCAAACTGAAAGCGCACCATCGCTCCGATGATGCAAAACACGCCGAGTATCGCACCGCTGACCAAAGCAACTAACAATCTCTTCTTCCACATAGCACTTCCCTCCGAATTCAATGGCCCGATCGCGATCCGTGATCGTAGGTCGGGACGTTTCCCGAATTTTTCGATTATTCTAAAATGAAACCCTTGAACGCAACGGCAGATCCTCCCCGATAACAAAAATACAACGCGCGCACCCCATCCGGCACCGAAATGTCCGCAGTATAAATCTTCCACTCCGTATTCGATCCGAGCGGTATCTCCCCCAGCTTCCCGCCGTCCCATGACGTCCGCACCTCAAACACTCCGCCCCAGTTCCCGCGGACCGTCACGGAGATCCTTCGCACGTCACTGCAGTCAAAATACTTGAATCCTGCCGTCGCGCCGTCGCGCATATTGTCGATATACCCCGGAAGCTCATCGCCATCCCTGCCTTCTTGAGTGATCTTCGGAAAACGACTGTCGAGCCAGGATCCCGGATCTCCGGTATAGGCATTCTCGGTTGCACAATAAAGATTGCACGCGGTAAACGCAGGATATGCGCCTCGGCCCGCTAAAGGTCCGCCGTTCAGTCCGCAGGAGGTCATCTCGACCTGCGGGATCGACCCATCCGGAAGGATCTCGATCGGCTCACAACAAGCCTGACGACTGAAGTTGGTCCCGTTGGTGTGCCTGTGATAAAAGATATACCATTGGCCCCTGACCCGTAGGATGCTTCCGTGATTGTTTCCTCCGTAAAACATCGGCTTCATGGCGGGTTTATCATAGTCGATATTGAAATCATTATTGGCTACGATGACTCCGCCGTACGAAAAACCCTCTGTCGGCGACTGTGCTGTCGCGTAACAGAGCTCCGAATATAGGATCGAGGAGTAAATAAGGTAATAAGTCTCACCGATTTTTCGGATCGAAGGCGCCTCGTAGAAGCTGTGTCCCTCAAATCCGGTCCCGGCCGCATACGGCGTACTCGGGATCACGGTCCTCGGCTCTTCGACGACCGTCAGCATGTCCGGTCCCAGAACGGACACGACCGGACCCTTTCGGCTCTCGTCTTGCGGCATACAAAATCCCGTGTATAGATACGTCCTTTCGCCTTCCGTAATCACACCCGGGTCAAACTGTGGCATATCGCCCTCGCGCTCGCCGAGGATCGCTCCGTCCGCGTGTCTGACATATCCGTAGAACCGATACCTTCCCGCCGGCTCGTCACATACGGCGACCGAAACGATTCCGAGTCGGCTCAGAACATAATAGAGATAATATCGACCGTCCGGGCCGACGGTGACATCCGGGGCGTAGAGACACATATCGCCGTCCGCATTGCGCGGATCGTCCGATCGTCCGTAAATCACACCCTCATAACGCCAGTCGGACAAGTCGTCCTCCGGGGCGGACCAACAGACATAATCATTAAGGCAATAGGTATACCCGCTAAACCGATCATGCGAACCGTAGAGGTAAACTCGGCAGTTGAAAAGGTGCGGCTCACCATCCGGTATATACTCCCAGGACGGTAAAAACGGGTTGAATGCTTGTTGCCTCATTGATCAGTCTCCTTCACATGATTGCTCGAAAAACGATCGGGCTCTCGGGTTCAGAGCGAAAGGAATTCGTGCAAGGATAGGTACATCGTCCATTTCATTCTATGAAATAAACAAGTTGAGAGCAAGACGATCTCCGTATGCATGAGCGAAATCTTCCGATTCCGTATTGCATAAGCGATCGCTTTCGCCGCATAATCGTAAGCAGGGATTTCATCTGCACCTGCCACTTCCGTACGCGAGAGGTCTGTCATGCGAATTCGCCGGTCAACAATGATCCTGATATGCGTCGCTTCGTTCATCCTCCCCGGATGTCGATCCATGAATTCACAGAGCTCCGGTGCAAGCCATCCTTCCACGACTTCGGCTCCGACAATGACTGTCGTTACGGAGCCTTCCTCCGAGGAGCCCGCTTCGCCGACTCCGATCTCCGGCCCGTTGCCGACCAAAGCAAACAATGAGCCCGAGGAGATCCGTGTGATCATCACGGCGGTCGGCGATGTTTTGATGCATAAGGCGGTCATCGACGGCGGGCAAACAAATCCGGGAGAAGCGGAACCGCAATATGATTACACCTATTGCTTTCAGTACGTCCGACCGTTTTTCGAGAAAAGCGACCTGGCGATCGGGAATATCGAGGGAACACTCGCCGGGGCGCCCTATACCGGGTTTCCGTACTTTTCCGCACCGGATGAGATCGCGGACGCTCTGTACGACGTCGGCTTTCGGGTCGTCTGTGCCGCCAACAATCACTCCATTGACAAGGGGCTCGACGGCCTGATCCGAACCGCGACGGTCCTTCGCGAAAAGGGCTTTACGGCAATCGGCACCCGGCCGGATGAGGACTCTGCGATGGATGCCATCGTCGATGTGGGCGGCATCCGCCTGGGTATCATGAACTACACTTGGGAGACCATCGGCACAAAGACCCAAAAGGGCATCAACGGGATCCCGTTGCCTAAGGAAGCGGATCCCCTGATCAACTCCTTTAATCCGAGCCGATCGGCCGCGTTCGAAGCGGATATCGAAGCACTGATCGATGATGTCGAGCGCCTGCGACGCGACGGGGCGGAATTCATCTGCCTGATGGTCCACTGGGGGACCGAGTATACGACGCAAAGCGCCCAATGGCAACAGGATATGGCCTTACGCCTTTGCGACGCCGGTGTCGGGCTCATCATCGGCAATCACCCGCATGTCCTCCAGGAGATCGATGTCATCACTTCCGAAACGACCGGAAATGAAACTCTGGTCTATTATTCCACCGGGAATTTTCTCGGAAACTGGGCTTACGAAACGCTCGGGACAAACGGGAAAGCCCAGGACGGCATGATCGCACGGATCACTCTGATCAAAACAAAGGAAGGTGTCTCGATCGAAAAGGGCGAGTATATCCCGACTTTTGTCGTTCGCGCATATGAAGGTTCGCTCCTGAAGCACTACATCGTCCCGGTTATTCCGGCCATAGATGATCCGGAATACTATCGCACGACGACGGCTATAATGGAGTCCTCATACAAAAGGATCGCTAAGATCCTCGGCCCCTGCACGGGAACGAAACACATTCCGATTGCGGAGGTCGGCACGATGCCGGAGTAGGTCCGAACGTCGCCTTGCCGCTTACGCCTCGAGCTCTTTTTGAACGCTCTTGGGAAGCGACGAGAGAACGATCGCGTAGGACTGATCCAGCATATCCCGGAAAACATCGTCCGGCACGTCTCCCTCCAGATAAAGTGAATTCCAGTGTTCCTTGTTCATATAATACCCGGGAATGATGTCCTTGTACTGTTCCCTGAGGAATCGCCCGAACGTCGGCTCGAGTTTAACGGTCGCAATGGGCTTACCGTATTTGTCCCCGCCCTGCATGACAAACATTTTTCCGCCGATCATATAGCGCGTCGCCTGCCACTCCTCTTTGAAATCCTTCTGCGCACCCTTTTTCGAGAGACAGTATTCATCCATCCATGCGTATTTCATCGGTGATCTCCTTTTGTCGGCTCGCCCGACCCATCGTGTTGTTTATGTGTGAAAACCATTAAACTCGCCGATCTGCCGGTTCCGATAGACCAGGTCCTTTCGGTCCGCAAATCCATTCTTTTCCCAAAAAGCGTTGCCCTTCTCGTTATTACTCAGGACGACCAACGCGACCTTCAGGATGCCTTCGTCGCGAAGCGCCCGGAGAGCTTCGTCGAGGAGCTTTTTGCCGATACCGCGGCGCTGATGATCCTCCCGCACTGCCAGATGGTAAATCAAAGCACGGCGCCCGTCGTGGCCGGAAAGGACCGCGC
>JAFGGR010000162.1 GCA_016930475.1 Clostridiales bacterium
AAAATGACGAATTCTTTCGCGTCCCAGGCCGCTTTGAGTCCGTCGAAATTGACGATGCCGATCACAAGAGAATAGACATATCCGACAATGAAACCCATCAGGATCGGAATGACCTTCAGAAAACTCTTGGGCTTGGAGTAAGCGTTCACTCCGATAATGGTCAGTGCCGTAATGCCGGCTGCCGACCATTGCTTCCATGCGTCCACACCGCCGCCCCATGCGTTGAAATTCACATCTCCTTTTGCGTAATTGGCGATGATGTTGTTCCAGAACATCTTGGGTGCGAGGATCATACCGATAACGATGATGACCGGACCGACGACGATCGGCGGAAACAGTCTGCGAATTCGCGCGACACCGACGGCCTTGATGACGAATGACAAGACGACGTAAACGGCGCCGGCCAGAACGATCGCGACCGATGTGCGCCCCATGGCTGAATTCCATGTGTCTGAACCGAATTCACCCGCACCGCTCATACAGGAGATCAACGCCGGAAGAAAGGCGAAACTGCTCCCGAGAAACACAGGGACTTTCTTACTGGTCAGGAAATAGAACAAGATGGTGCCGAGGCCGGCCGAGAGCAGTGCGACACTGATGCTCATGTTGGCCAGGATCGGGACCAGGACCGTCGCGCCGAACATCGCGAACATGTGCTGGAAACTCAAGACAAAGGTCTTGGCGTTCAGCTTGTTTTCGAGCTGTGTGGATTTTCCCATAATACCCTCCCGTTTAATGAATTTCTATATCACCGCCTCTTCTTTACGGCGGATCATACCGGGGTGAGGAGACGGATCATGATGTCAAAAAACGACATTCGGAGATGCCCGAAAAGAGGACAAATCATCTCTTCTATTCTATCGCATAAATCCGATCGGGGAGTCAGTATTTGTTGATGTTTTTCGAAAAATCGTCGGACGGGACAACTCTTGATTATTTCTCCCGTCGTAGGATAATGAATGGGTAAACCCAAATCGGTCGAGGTCAATCGGATGAAACCCAACAGTATAAAAATGCTTCGTATCTTTCAGGTTGCTGCCTCGTTGAGCTGGCTGTTTCTCGATGTTCTTTATTGTGAAGTCGTTTTTTCGATTCTGATTCGCCACCCTTTCGGTATATACACCATCGGATTCTCGCTGTGTTCGGCGTCTTTTCTGACCTTGGCCGTATATCTGATCCGTAATGCCAAGGCGCGATTTGTAACAATGGGCGTGATCACGGTTTTGGTCAGTTTGATCTTTCTCGTTCAACTGGTATATTTCCGGATCTTCAATACGCTTTTCATCGTTCAACTCTTGTCTTTGGCCGGAGGCGCGGCCACTTTTTGGAAGATCGCACTCGATGCGATCTCGTCCGGTATTGTCGGAGTAATCCTTTTGCTTCTCCCCGTTGTTCTCTACTTTGCGCTCGTTCGGATCGCCATGAAGAATGTGACCTCGGATCGGCGGATACTGATCGCGGCGGCGGCTGTTTTTGTCGCGTCCGGCTCGTTGACCACATCAATGGTCATGGTCGATAAATCGGATGCGATCAGCGCAAGGACGATTTTTCTCTCCGAGTTCATTCATGAGCAATCCGTAGATAAATTCGGGCTTCTGACGGCTACCGGATTGGATATTCGATATAACGTTCTGGGCATTCGTTTCGAGGACAGAGGAGGCGTCGCGATCGAGGATATAACGATCGAGGATCAATTCGACCCTCCGGTTTCGACCGGGCAGACCGCCCAGACAGAGCCGTCCGAACAGACCGGTCCGTCCGATCCAACGACACCGCCCCTCGGCCAACCGACGTCCGCTCCTGAATCCGGAATACCGACGGAACCTGTCGAGAGTCAACCCCCTGTTATCGATACCAGCCCGAATGTCATGGACATTGTTTTCAATATGGAGGAGGAGAACAGCGAACTGCTCGAAATGAATCTGTTTTTCTCCAATCGCTATCCGACGAACAGGAATGAATACACCGGGATGTTTCAAGGGAAAAACCTGATCCTGATCACCGCGGAAGCCTTTTCGATGTACGTCATCGATCCGGATCTGACACCGACCTTATATATGCTTTCTACGGAGGGTTTTGTTTTCAATAATTTTTACACGCCGATCTGGAACGTAAGCACCGCATCGGGGGAGTATGTCGCGATGAACGGCTTACTCCCGGATCTCGGCACAACGAAATATGTGGTCATTCAGAATCGTTACATGCCGTTTTCGTTTGCGAATCAATTCAAAGAACTCGGGTATGCCGCCAAGGCGTATCATAATCACACCTATACCTATTACGACCGTCACATCACCTATCCGAATCTGGGGTATGAGTATAAGGGCTACGGAAGCGGACTGAACGTTAAATACACGTGGCCGGAATCAGACCTGGAAATGATCGAGTTGACATACCCGGAGTATATTGACGCCCCGCCGTTTCATGTCTATTACCTGACCGTCAGCGGGCACTGCAATTACAGTTTCAGCGGGAACTATATCGCGGCGAAAAACAAGGACAAGGTCGCTCATTTGAGCTATTCCGCGCCGATTCGCGCATATCTGGCCGCTCAATTGGAGTTGGAGTACGCCCTGACCGAATTACTCGAACGCCTCGATACGGCCGGACAACTCGAAAATACGGTCATCGCCTTAAGTACCGATCATTATCCTTATGACCTGGTGGAGGACTACGGATCGTTTCAGTATATCAACGAGCTCGCCGGCAAAGAAGTCGAGAGCACGTTCGAGCTATATAAGAACGCGTTTATCCTCTGGAGCGGCGACATGAAGGAGCCGGTCATCGTTGACAAATATTGTTCCAGTTTGGATATCGCACCGACGCTTTCCAATCTTTTCGGGTTGGAATACGATTCGAGGCTTTACATCGGTACAGACATCCTGTCCGACAGCGTACCCTATGTCATTTTTAAGGATTACAGCTTCATCAACGATAAAATCATGTATGACAATAAAAACAAAAAGGTGATCCGGCTCGTAGACGAAGAAATATCGTCGGAATACCTGAACGGGTGTATCGATTATGTGCGCGCGCTTTTTCGATACTCCCGGCTCATCTATCGAAATGATTATTACGGGTATTTGTTTGATCGATAAAAAGGTCCGGGAACAGCATGCATGCAGCCCGGACGGATCCTCGTTGTATCGCTTCGTTTTTCTAAAAGGATCATCGCGCGATCAGGTCGCGCGGTTCTTTCCGTTGCTTTTCGAGGTGTAGAGATTCATATCGGCTTCCTGCACCAGTTCAACGGAATCGACTTGGTCGGTATAGGTTGCGGTCCCGAGACTGAGGGTCAATTTGATTCGCGACCCGTGATGAATAAAAGGGGTCGCTTCAACAACGGTACGCAAGCGATTTGCGAATTCCTTGCTTCCCTGTCGATCGGTATCCGGAAGGATCACGGCAAATTCATCTCCGCCGTAACGGAAAACATAGTCGGACAGACGGGTGTTCCTCTTCAGCAAATTGGCGATATGGCGAATCACTTCGTCACCGATCAGGTGACCGTAGGTATCATTGACATCCTTGAAATCGTCGATGTCCATCAGCGCGAGACTGAAAGTTGATGAATACCCGCGACCGCGTACTCTCGAAAAAATCTTCATCGTCTTGGTCAGGGTATCATAGAAATGTCTGCGGTTGTGAAGACCGGAAAGTTCGTCAATGACCGACAATTCTTTAAGTTTATTGTTTAGTTGCTCGTACTCCTGATTGACATGCTCCAATTCTTTCTCGGTGTTCTTCAAATCCGTGATGTTCCGGGTGGTTCCCCATGTTCCGATAATATTGCCGTCGTCGTCATAAAGAGGGTACTTGGAAGCGGAAAACCAAACGACCTCGCCGTCTTCCCTGTCCCAACGTTCCACTCTTCCGATGATCGGACGACCCGTCCGCATGATCTCCTGCTCGTCGCGCATGGCATTTTCGGCAAAACACCTCGGATAGTAGTCGAAATCGGTCTTGCCGAGAACGTCGCGCGGGTCGTCGACGCCGAATTGCTTGACGTGCGCCTTGCTGTTAAAAAGAAAGCGCGATTCCCGGTCCTTGAAATAAATCGTGTCTTGAGAGTTGTCCATAATCGTACGGATCA
>JAFGGR010000163.1 GCA_016930475.1 Clostridiales bacterium
CATGCCCATTCCGGTTCGGGTCAGCGCCGTCGGCACCAAAGACGCACCCGCGAAGCAGGCCAGGAATATCAGGATCTGTACCGCGACATGGACCGGAGCATTCGAGGAAATCGTCAGATAAGCCCCGAGGATCAAAGCGATCTGGAACAAGAACACGACGACCCCGCTCACGGACAGAAATTGCCGGGAAGAGAGGGCGTGGTAAACCAACAAGGCCATCGATGAAAAGACAAAATATATGAGAAAGTCCCAATAATTGCACATGGTGCAAAGTCCCAGAAGAGCCGCCGTTACAATGATCTCCGGCTTAAGGAGACATTTCAATTCGGCGCCGACCTTATCAAAAAAACGCTTGTGAAAATGAGTCTGATCCTCAAGATTGACCGGTGCATCGACAGGATCCGCGTGGGTATCGCGGAAGACAAACACAAAAAGAACGGCGATGATCAAAAGAACGATCATCATCGAAACGACGTGCGCGTGGAGGTCTCCAATCAGGTATGAATAGAAGGGGAATTCGTGGATCGTATAATCACCCTGTCGCAGAACGTTACCGGCTCCGTCCAAGAGTTTCAGATCCGGGTTGTGGCCGATGTAGCGGGTGGAGTTCGGATAAAAGAAGGCGTCTGTTTTGCCGACTTCCGCGCCCAGCTTTTCGAAAAAGGAGAGCAACTTATTGCCGAAGTTCTTCTCATCGTAAAAAAACGAGTGCGAGTTGCCAAAGAAGCACACGGCGAGCCCCGAGAGGATACCGGCACCGAATCGAGCTCCTTCCGGAGCGCGGAGGCCCTTCTTCATAGCACCCTCGAAAACCATTTTCCCAAGAGAACATGCCGTTGAGAAGGCGATCGCGATGCCGGTGCACATGGAAAGCACATAGGCGATACCCGGCTTGATCCCGTTGAGTTTGGTGATGAACGCATAAATATACTGGCCGTAATAATAATAGTTAATGCTTTCCCCGGCGAGCCAGGGGTCCGGGGCGGGTAAGGATTCCGTCCGCAAAAGTGCGTTCAGAAAGGCAAAATCCATAAATTTTTCTTCGCCGTTGATCTCGGGGAAAATACCTTTAATGAAGCACAGGATCAGGAGGATCGACGCGAAAAGCGCCTCGCTTCCGATCATCTCGATGACGTTTTCGGGCCGGGAAAGATTATCCAGGGCTTCCTTTCGAAGTCGAGGGAAGCCCCAACAAACGACCGCGAGAAGGAGGATGCTTACGGATACCATCAGGCGCGAAAAGGGCAGAATTCCGAGATACGAAAACGTCCAGATAAAAAGAGACGAGAAGAGGATCCCGATCGTCTTGGAAAAACCGTAGCCCTTGGTTCGAAAACCCGAAAAAAGATAAGATGTCAGCGGCAGTGCAGCCAGTCCGAAGATAAAAAGAGTCAGCCACCAAATAAAAAAGGCCATCGCGTCGCCGTAGCCGTTTTTGCCAAGGAACAAATACGAAAAGAGAAACACATAGACCGGCAGAAGCAGAGCCAGAATGATCGGAAGGGGTTTAATGGTCTTGTGCGCTGTCTTTTTGGAATCGGTCATTTCTCCTCCCGGACGCTTGGGCTGTCTGTGATCATTAATAAATTCTCTTCCGAAGATATTTTATCATGAACGCCGCATGTTTCGAATAGCCGCTAAGAATAAGGATCATTCGCTCCGGGGATCAGTAGATCCTCTCAATGACTGTTCCGGTGTCCGGAAGGTAGGGTACCGAGACCGAGTCTTCGATCCTGTGCACCGTTTCGTTCGCCAGAGCGATGGTTGGATCCATGCGGTATTCGGCCGCTTCCCGGCCGTCGCTGATCATCGCCAGGCTACAGAGAAAAAGACCCGGCAGAGGAGCCGTCAGCGGCATTTCCGGTGAGGAGGTGGGCAGGGCGTAGCGCGTTCGTGTCAGACGCCAGGTTTTGATGTCGCTTCGGAGCAACATTGGATTCAGCTTCTGAAGATGCTTAAAGAAGGCTTTGAAGACATCCGCGTCGGACTGGGTCCACATCGGGTGAGCGGTTTGAAAAGAGCCGCTGAGATATAGAATGTTCCCGCCGTATCGGCGCTCGCCGACCAGATTGGTGTGTTGTATCAGTCGCTGAAACGGAAAGTCCTCGCCGAACGGACGCGAAAAACACCCGGTGAACTGGCTTTTCATCACCAGAAGAAGGCTCATGTTCGCCTTATAGGTGATGTCCAAAAGCGGGTCGCGAAAGTCCGTAGGGAGGTCCAGATTGTGGGTGATGTGTGCCAGATTCCGGCAGGATCCGGTAAATAAAACGATGTCCGCATCCAGCACGATGGTCGTGCAGTCGGAAAGAACACAGGAAACGTGGTATTGACGCTTGTCCTCAATAGTCGCGTCGATATCCATGACGGTGTACCCGTAATAGATGATCCCGCCCTGGTCGGTGATCTCCTGTGATAATGCGCTGACGAGCGAGTGAAAACCTTTCTCGGGGTATCCGAGTTTTTTTCTTCCGGCGCGTCCGTACCAGTACGAATCGTACCATGCGATGTCCTCGTGAAGACCCAGTTCTTTAAGGAGCGAAAGGACATTGCGGTCGCCCTTTCGGAGATGATGCGGAATCAACTCGATGTACTCGTGCCCGATGCGAACGGATGCCAACATTCCTCCGGGCGTCGAGTGCTGCTCGACGACCTGGACGCGAAAACCCCGCTGAGCAAGCCTTCTGGCACAGACCAGTCCGGTCAGACCGGCGCCGATGATGCAAACGGAAGTGCGATTGGGCATCAGTTTGACTCCTTTCGGAACTCGGTGATCATCCTGGCTTCCATATAATATCTCTTCTCCCTCGCGTGCCCCATCGAAAAGGTCTTGCGCGGGAAAACCCCGGCGTCGGAGATCGTTTGAAAGAACGAGTGCTTGGGCACGTCCGGTAAAATAAACCCGATCGAATCCGGGCCGGTGAGCTTGCGAACGGCATCTTCTCCGTGGATATAGTCGACGCGCAGTGAATCGTCGCCGGCGATCACATCATCCAAAAACATCTGAAGCGATCCGACCGGGAGCGGATGTGACGGTGCGGAGAGCGTCATCAGATGATCATCGGATCCGTTCGTCACGAGAATTTTCTGGGTCCAGTCGCCAACGTCCGGAGAGACCGCACCGGACAAAGGGCTCAGCGCAAAGCCGTTCTCGTTGAAGTAACGCGTCGCTTTTTCGCGAAAAGCCGAAAGAGTCAGGCCGAATACCACACGGTAGATCGGTTCAAAATCGAGACCCTCATCATGGATGTTGACCGCTTCCACAAGCGCGTAACGCGCCGGATGCAAGTCTTTTTCCTCGGCGGAAAGCTTGCCGCGGACATTCTCCCAATGCGCTTTTGCCGTCGCGAGGGAATGATTTCCGTCGCCGGCCGCAAAGAGAAAGCCGTCCCCGGATTTCTCGAAAAGCGCTGTCAGCGCGCGGACGATCGCTTCGGCGACGGGAGAGTCGGCTTCGCAATAGAAACCCTTCAAGTGACCGCCGTCCAACATCAGTTCCGTATCATAAACCGGGGAATTCCCGGATAAGGCATCGTAAGCCGGCTCGATCACGGTACGGTCCGGATCGTCGATCAGCACCATGATGTGCGGAAGCTCGATCGATGCGTTCTCACGGATTCGGACGCGCGGAGGGATCCGAGAAAGAACCGTACCCTCTGTCGAGCGGATCGGTTCCCGGGTCCCGGGAGTGAAATCGTATCGCTCCAGATCGAGCGCGAGCATCAGTCCTTTTCGGGAAGGCGCGTATGCGGTCTTACGATCGACGAGAATAAAGCCGGGCGGAAGGATCCGGAAGAGTCCCCGGCTCAGAAACTCGTCGATCGAGGCGTTGACGCGGTCGATTTTCGTTCCGATCTCGGATTCGGACAACGTCTCGAGAAAAACCTCGGGCAGGACCATCCGAAGCGTCGAGGGCGCGTCGCCGACGATCTCTTCGGTCTCGTTCCAGTATTCCGGTTCGGAGGTGAATTGATCACAGGCGATGACCGACCAACGATATAAATCAATTCCGGTCGCGGGGAGAAGGATCTCCGGAGCCGCAACCGGCAATTGGGAATTCAATCGAAAAAGCATGAAATAACCTCATAAATCGTATAGAATGTATCGGTTATTGTATCACAGAAAGCCGGCCTTCTCCACGCCCGCGAGGGTAGTTTTTTTTACCTCGCGGAGTTTTTTTAAATAATCATTGTGATATGTTCAGGAAAACGCCCGAAGCGATACAATCAAGCCTTTGATGGGTCGCGCACCCGGTCGATCATCAAAAAGCATACGGTGAAGCAAATCAGGAAGAACAGTGCACCGATCGGGATCAGATTCAGCGAAATACGCTCCGAAATCGCCGCGACCAGGAGGGGCAGCATCGTGTAGCCGATATTGGCCATCCCGAGTTGATAGCCGATCGCGGTCGCGGACAGAGAGCCGAATCTCAAGGGCGTGTCCTGCATCACGCAAGGGAATATCGGCGCGAAACCCAATCCGATCAAGCCCATGCCGATCGGGCAAAGAACGGTCGTCTGAAGCGGCAGGATCAGAAGCACAAAACCAAGAAGGCTGATCCCGATGCCCGATTTGATCGCGGTGCCCGTCCCGATCTTTTCAACTATAAAACCAAACAGGATGCGGCCGCCGGTGATGCATCCGTAGTAGATCGCGACCCAAAGGCCGGCCGACTCCAACGAAACGCCGCGGGAAAAGCGTAAATACGTCGCGCTCCAGAAGCCGAGCACCGACTCGGCACCGACGTAGAAGAAAAAGGTGAGCATCGCGGCAAGAAGCCCGTGCTGTTTGAATATCAGCAAAAAACCGTTCCAGAATCGCCTGGGGAACGACGGCTTAACTCCGGGCTTTTCGGCGATCGCGGGCGCTGTCTCGCTCGTAGCGTTTTCTTCTTTCCCGACCTTCGGTTCGGAAGCGGTCCGTGCGCCCTTTCCTTCGATCTTCCTCCATTCGGGAAGCGTGACGAAGAACAGAACAGCGAGACTCAACTGGATCACTGCTACGATCAGGAACCCGTTGTTCCAGCGATTCGTCCACAGGATCGCGTAGGTCATGATCACCGGCCCGATCGATGCGCCGATCCCCCAGAAGGCGTGGAGCCAGTTCATATGCCGCGACGTCAGGTTCTTGGATACGAAATGATTGAGCGAAGAGTCGACTCCGCCGGCACCGAGTCCGTGCGGGATGCTGAAGATAACAAGCATCGGAAAAACCGTCGAAACGGAAAAGCCGAAGATCGCGATACCGGTCAGCATACAGCTGAAAAGGATCATTTTTCCGGTTCCGATCCGCTTGAGAATATGCCCGCTCGAAAAGGAAGAGATCGTCGCGCCTACGGTGCCGAGTACGCTCATGAAGCCGGCAGCGGTCATCGGCAGATCGAACTGCATTCGGATCTCCGGCCATGCAATACCCATTAAGCCGTCCGGTAAACCCAGACTGATGTACGCAAGGTAAATCAAAACCAGAAGCAGAAGAGAAACCATCGCCGTAAGATCCTTTATATGCGCAACAAAGCTGTCGGTAAAAATTCGATCCATTGAATTATGGACGCTCGGAGAGACTCCGTCAAGAGTCCGGGAAAGCCTTCGTGAATATTGAAAAGTCATCGGACAGAGTCGCCAGGTGTACACTCAAAGGGACACTAAGTTGTGTTATGATCGAAAATAAAGGAAGTGATCGGTTCTAAGGAGGACGTTATGGCGGGAAACGAACATTCAAGAGCCAAAATGCTTCACATTTTAAGGCTGTTGTATCAGCACTCCGACGACGAACGCGGCGTGACGATGGCGGAGATACTGGCGTATCTGGAGACAAACGGAGTTGCGGCGGAGCGCAAGTCGATCTACCGGGATATCGCAATGCTCAGAGAGTGCGGGATCGAGATCGAGAAGAATTGTCGCAAGCCGGTCGAATACTGTCTGATGAATCGAGCGTTTGACATCGCCGAGCTGAGGCTTCTGGCCGACGCCGTACAATCCGCCAACTTTATATCCGAAGCGATGACCGAGAATTTACTTCGAAAAATAGAGACGCTGACCAGCTCCAGAAGCGCCGGTATCCTGAAACGGCAGGTGCATTTTGCCGGGCGGGTAAAGACGCAGAACGAGCACGTGCGCTATACGACGGCGACGATCCAGGAAGCGATCCACGAGGGACGCCGCATTCACTTCAAATATATGGATTATGACTTGAGCAAAGGGATATGTCCGCGCCGCGGAGGTTCGGCGTATGAAGTCAGTCCGTACTCGCTCGTTTGGAACGACGACAATTACTATTTGGTCGGCTATTATGAGCGCCGCGGACAGATTAACGTTTTTCGCGTGGATCGGATGAAAGCGGTCGAGAAGGCCGATTTAGCGGTGGATCCACAGCCGAAGGATTTCAGTCTGTCGGACTTTATCGAGACAAAGTTCGGGATGTACGGAGGGGAACGCGTCGGTCTGGATCTTCGATTCACCAACGACCTGATCAATCCGGTCCTGGACCGGTTCGGTATGAAGATTCCGATCATACGCGACGACGACGAGCATTTTATCGCGCATGTCGAAGCGTCGATCAGCCCGGTGTTCTTTTCGTGGATATTCCAGTTCGGGGATCGGGCGCAGATCGTGAAGCCCGCCCGGATCGCCGAAGACTATGTCGCTTTCCTGACATCAACGCTGGAGCGCATGAAGCAGGTCATGGAATAAATCGTTTCGCGCTCGTGTTATTGCGGGGCGGCTCCGATTCATGTACAATCAGTTATTAGCGAAAAGCATTGATGTTGGGGGTATCCCGCGCGCTTTTTGCGAATCATCAAAGGATCGGAGCAAGATATGAAACCGCTGGGATTGAATGAGATTCGAGAGAAGTATTTGTCGTTTTTTGAGGGAAAGGGCCATCTTCGGTTGCCGTCCTTTCCGTTGGTACCGATCAACGATCCGTCGGTTCTCCTGATCAACGCGGGTATGACTCCGATGAAACCTTATTTTACGGGTGCCCTGACGCCACCGTCTCTGCGGGTCACCACCTGTCAGAAATGTATCCGTACGCCGGATATCGAAAATGTCGGGAAGACTTCGCGACACGGGACATATTTTGAGATGCTCGGGAACTTTTCGTTCGGCGATTATTTCAAGAAGGAAGCGATC
>JAFGGR010000164.1 GCA_016930475.1 Clostridiales bacterium
TCGTGAACGGATGGTGCTTTGCCACAAAGCGGCCTTCCTCCTCATCATACTCCAAAAGAGGAAACTCCGTGACCCACAGAAGAGCCATGGCCTGATCGTCGATCAGACCCATCTTGGCCGCCGCCTCGCAACGGACCGCTCCGAGCGCGTCGAAAACCGTCTTGTTCGTATCCGAAACGATCAGGATCAAATCCTCACTCCCCGCATTCATTACGGAGGCAATATCCCTGATGTTGTCGGCAGACAAAAACTTAAGGAAAGATCCTCTCGGCGGGTCGGACGGGATCAGCCACGCGAGCCCTCCGGCACGGTAAGTCTTCGCGACCTCACCGAATGCCTCGATTTCTTTTCGGGAAAGCGATGCGCCGCCGGGCACACTTATCGCGCGGACACTGCCGCCCGACGCCAAGGCGTTCTTGAACGGAGGAAATTCCGTTTGCTCCGCGATGTCCGAAATATCACAAAACTCAAGTCCGAAGCGAATGTCCGGCTTGTCCGAACCGAATCGGTCCATCGCTTCCGCATAGGTTATTCTCGGTATCGGTTGTTTGATGCTGATATCCATCACGTCGTTCATGACCTCGACAAGAAAGCCTTCCGAAATCTTCATGACATCATCGCTGTCAACGAAGGACATCTCCAGATCGATCTGACTAAATTCCGGCTGACGGTCCGCTCTCAAATCCTCATCGCGAAAGCATTTCGTGATTTGCATATAGCGATCGTATCCGGCCAGCATCAATAATTGTTTGTAAAGTTGAGGCGATTGAGGAAGCGCAAAAAAGCTTCCGTTCTTGACGCGGCTCGGGACTAAGTAATCCCGTGCGCCTTCCGGCGTGCTTTTGCCGAGCATGGGCGTCTCGATCTCCAGAAAGCCGTTGCGGTCGAAATAATCGCGGGCGCATTTGGCAATGCGATGGCGAAGGACCAGATTTCTTTGCATATCCGGTCTTCTTAAATCCAGATAACGATATTTGAGTCGGAGCGCTTCATTTGCTGCGACATTCTCTTCGATGTAAAACGGCGGGGTCGCCGCCTCCGAAAGGATCCTCAGTTCGGAAACGGAAACCTCCAGCTCTCCGGTTTTCATCAAGGGATTGGGCGCACTTCTCTTTCGAACGGTTCCGATACAGGCCAAGACAAATTCACTTCGTACCCTGGAAGCCTTCTCGCGAATCTCGGCACTGCTTTCGGGTGTGACCACCAGTTGGATCTCTCCGGACCGGTCTCTCAGCGTAATAAAATACAGGCCGCCAAGGTCCCTGTTGTGGTGACACCACCCCATCAGGGTAATGTCTTTTCCGACATCCTCAAGAGTAATGTCTCCGCAAAGCATGGTTCGCTTCAGTCCAAGTATCGTTTCCGCCATATTGCTCTCCTGTCAATTTTTCTCGCTGATATAATGATTGATGTCCGGTATACTGTCATCGATCGAAAATTCGGCTGTCGCGCCGTCGCTCATTCTTTTGAGCGAAAAGGTCCCGCCGGCGACTTCGTCCGGCCCGATGACCGCGACAAAAGGGATCCCGGCCTTGTTCGCATATTTCATCTGCGCCCGGAAGCTTCTGCTTACAAGATCAGTCTCACATCCGATGCCACCGCACCGTAACCGATACGCCAGTTTTCGACATGAAGCGAGTGTTTCGTCGGAAAGGTTCGCAATATAGACCTTGACGGAACGCTTCTCTTGAAGCTCGATTCCCTGCGATTGCAATTCCATCAGAAAGCGCTCCACGCCCATCGCGAATCCGACGCCGGGAACAGCCGGTCCGTCCATCATTTCCACCAATTTGTCGTACCGTCCCCCGCCACAGATCGTCCCCTGCGTTCCAACATGATCGGAAACAAACTCAAATACCGTTCTGGTATAATAATCGAGCCCACGGACGATCCCGGGGTCTACCGTATAATCGATACCCAGGTCGTTAAGAGCGCTTTTCAGCCCTTCGAAATGTTCTTTACAGCCTTCGCAAAGGTACTGAAGCTGGCGCGGCGCATCGGCGGTATAGACCTTACAACGAGATTCCTTGCAATCGAGGATCCGCATCGGATTTTGCTTCATCCGCTCGTTACAGTCCGCGCACATATCGGTAAGCTTGTCCGAAAAATATTTCCTGAGTTCCTCGTAGTATACGGACCGACATTCCGGGCATCCGATGCTATTGATACAAAGGCTCGTCTCGCGAACGCCCATCCTCTCGAAAAACAGCACCAGAAGGCTGATGATCTCCGCATCGATATCCGGACCTTGAGATCCGAACGCCTCGACACCGAACTGATGAAATTCGCGATAGCGGCCTTTCTGCATTTTCTCGTACCGAAAAGCATTGATCATATAATAAAGTCGAACCGGTGCCGGCAGAGATGACATGCCATTCTCGATGAAGCTTCTGACGACTCCCGCCGTACCCTCGGGCCGCAAAGTCATGCTCCGTCCGCCCTTATCCTCGAAAGTATACATCTCCTTGCGCACGACGTCCGTCGAACCGCCGACCCCGCGGGTAAAAACCTCGGTATGCTCAAAGGTCGGAATTCGGATCTCACGAAAGCCATATTCGGCGCAGACCCCGGAAAAGGCCTGCTCCGCTCTCTGCCATCCGGCAACCTCATCCGGTAAGATATCTTTGGTTCCTTTTGGGACGGAAAAAGCCATTTCAACTCTCCTTAGGCGGTATATTTCTACTGTCGGTTTATGAAAACCTGTAATTTGTTATTATACATCACGGAAGCTCCAGACGGTAGAGCAACATCGACAGAACCGCAAGTCCGGCAGTCTCGGTTCGGAGTATCCTCGTCCCGAGCGATACTGCGTGCGCCCCTTTTGAGATCGCGTATTCGACTTCCTTTCCGTCAAATCCCCCTTCGGGGCCGATGAATATCGAAATGCGCGGAGATGTAGCGTGATCAAACACTTGATCACCGACGATCGCGCCGGGAGCTGTTTCCTGCTTTTCGAGTGTCTGCGCAAGCGCACCGCCGGGTTTATCTGCCAAACTCTCCAGCACCTCGAAAATTGATATGCTTCGCTCTTCTTCCCACGGGATCAAGACCAGTTCGGAAGTCCGACACGCTTCATCGACAGACTTTCTAAAAGACATGGGCTCAAAAATGCGGGGAATCATTCCCCGGCCGCTCTGTCTGGCCGCCTCCAGAGCGACTTTCTGCCAACGCTGTGTCTTTTCGCTTGTGTCGCGGGAACCGATTTTCACGACGGAGCGCGAGCAGGCGACCGGGCAGATGCCCACGGCCCCGAGTTCAACGGCCTTTTGTATCACGGATGACATCTTGTCGGCTTTGGGAAGGCCCTGAAACAGAATAGCTTCGTACGGAGCCTCGTTACGGTTCGGTACACCGGGACCGAGAAGAATTTCGATTTGTCTTGCGGTAGGATTTGTGATTGTACCTTCATAATCGATACGCGCCGAATCACAAATAATGATACTTTCTCCCGTACGCATCCGAAGCACATCCCGTATATATCGACTTTCCTCTTCTCCGAGCAGATAGGTGCCGGTTCCCGGATCGATCGGTATGTTCGAAAACAATCTGGTCATATTTGCGCTCCGATCCAATGACGTTATATGTTGAATTATATCAAAGAACGTCTCGACGATAATAATTTCCGTTGAATCCATCGCAAAATAACTGTAAAATAAATCTGTATTCCTTAATCCGGAATGAGTCTGATCAATGAAACCAAACAACAAACAAGGAGGAAATGCTATGAAGTATGAAATCAAAGGAACACCCCTGCCGGTCGTCATCTGTGAGTTGGAACCCGAAGAGTATTTGATCACCGAGAAGGGTTCCATGAGTTGGATGTCTCCGAACATGGAAATGGACACGGTAGGCGGAGGAGTCGGAAAAGCCTTGGGACGTATGTTCTCGGGTGAGGCTCTTTTCCAGAACAAGTATACGGCGAAGGGAAATAAGGGCTTGATTGCTTTTGCTTCCAGCTTCCCGGGCCAGATCATGCCTTTGGATATTCAGCCCGGTAAGAGCATGATCGTTCAAAAATCCGCTTTTCTGGCTGCTCAGCCGAGTGTTGAGCTCTCCATTCATTTCCAGAAGAAGCTCGGTGCCGGTTTCTTCGGCGGCGAGGGATTTATCATGCAGAAGTTATCCGGACAGGGCGTCGCCTTTGTTGAGATCGACGGACATGTCGTCGAATACAATTTGCAGGCGGGACAATCGATGATGATCGATACCGGATACCTCGCGATCATGGACGAAAGCGTAACTATGGATATCGTGACCGTCAAGGGCCTTAAGAATAAGCTTCTCGGGGGCGAGGGCTTCTTCAATACCAAGGTGACCGGCCCCGGACGCGTCTGGCTACAGACCATGCCCATCAGCGCTGTAGCTATGAACATCATTCCATTTATTCCGGCCAAATAATTTCATCCCACAAAACGAAAATGCCGTCCGATCAATATCGGGCGGCATTTTTTGTTTCTGTTCGGTGCTCGAATACTACTCCTGGATCCCCGGGATCTTCGGCAAGGTCGCAAATCCCTCCGCAAGGTCAGCATCCGTAGGCTCATAATCCTTCATCTTGCCTTCACGATATGCCATATAGGCACCCATGTCAAAGTTTCCGGTTCCGCTCAAGTTAAAGAGGATGACCTTAGATTCACCGGTCTCCTTGCACTTGATCGCTTCCTGCATCGCCGCGAGGATCGCATGAGCGGACTCGGGAGCCGGCAGGATCGTCTCATACTTCGCGAACTCTACCGCGGCCTTGAATACCTCTGTCTGCTTGACCGATCTGGCCTCGTCCAAGAGTCCGTCATGGTAGAGCTTTGAAAGGATCGGGGACATGCCGTGATAACGAAGTCCGCCCGCATGGTCCGGAGAAGGAATATAACCCGCTCCGAGCGTGTACATCTTCGCCAAAGGCGTGATGTGGCCGGTATCGCAGAAATCATAAGCATATTTACCGCGTGTCATCGTCGGGCAGGAAGCCGGCTCCACAGCAATGAAGTGCGGATTAGTCTTCCCTTCGAGCTTGTCACGCATGAAAGAAGCCATCAGGCCACCCATGTTCGAACCGCCGCCGGCACAGCCGATGACGATGTCCGGGTACTCATCGATCATCTCCATCTGGATCTTACTCTCTTCACCGATGATGGACTGATGAAGGAGGACCTGGTTCAGGACGGACCCGAGCACATACCGGTAGCCTTCGGTCGTAACGGCCTTCTCAACCGCCTCGGAAATCGCGCATCCGAGGCTTCCGCCGGTGTTGGGATGCTCCGCCAAAATCTTGCGGCCGACCTCGGTCGTCGTGGACGGCGACGGGATCAACTGAGCCCCAAAGGTCTCAATGACTGCTCTGCGGTAAGGCTTCTGCTCGGAACTGCACTTGACCATGTAGACGATCAGGTCGAGTCCGAAATACGACGTAGCCATCGCCATCGCCGTTCCCCATTGGCCGGCACCGGTCTCCGTGGTCAGCCCCTTGAGATTCTGCTCTTTGGCATAATAGGTCTGAGCGGCCGCTGTATTGAGCTTATGGCTTCCGGACGTATTGTTGCCCTCAAACTTATAGTAAATGCGGGCCGGGGTCCCCAGTGCCTGCTCCAGCTCATACGCACGAACGATCGGGGAAGGTCTGTAGATCTTATAGAAATCAAGGACCGGGCCGGGAATATCGATGTAGCGCGTGGTATTGTCGCCCTCCTGCTTGGCGAGTTCCGTGCAGAAGATCGGAAGAAGATCCTGAGGTTCAACGGGCTTCATCGTGCCCGGATTGATGTACGGATCGTGCATTTCCTTCATATCCGCACGAACGTTATACCACTGGGTCGGCATCTGATCTTCGGTCAAAAA